>NZ_JBEAFN010000076.1:0-81249 GCF_040061795.1 Klebsiella sp. GN_Kp190 | reverse complement strand
CTGTCACGCAGGGGGTCGCGGGTTCGAGTCCCGTCCGTTCCGCCACTTATTAAAAGCCCTGAGCATTTGCTCAGGGCTTTTTCTTTGCCTGTCGCTTTATTATTGCTTTTTTAGCAAAAATCCTCTGCGTTTAGCGCTCTTTTTCTCAATCCTCTCGTTGGTCATAATTACCCTCGTTAACCGATATGAATGAATAAAGAGGAAAATCATGACAATCCCTGCATTTGGCCTTGGGACCTTCCGTCTGAAAGATGACGTGGTTATTGCATCTGTAAAAACGGCGCTTGAGCTGGGCTATCGCACCATTGATACCGCGCAAATCTATGATAATGAAGCTGCTGTGGGTCAGGCTATTGCTGAAAGCGGCGTTGCGCGCGATGAACTGTTCATCACCACCAAGATCTGGATTGAAAATCTCAGCAAAGACAAGCTGATCGCCAGCCTGAAAGAGAGCCTGCTGAAGCTGCGGACTGACTATGTCGACCTGACGTTAATCCACTGGCCGTCGCCAAACGATGCCGTTGCCGTCGAAGAGTTTATGGCCGCGCTGCTGGAAGCGAAAAAGCAGGGGTTGACCCGTCAGATTGGTATTTCTAACTTCACCATTCCGCTGATGGAGCGGGCAATTGCCGCCGTTGGCGCAGAGAATATTGCAACCAACCAGGTTGAACTCTCTCCGTACCTGCAGAACCGCAAAGTGGTTGATTGGGCGCGTGAACACGGTATTCATATCACCTCTTACATGACGCTGGCCTACGGTAAGGCACTGAAAGATGAAGTGATTGCACGTATTGCGACGAAACATAATGCCACGCCGGCACAGGTTATCCTGGCCTGGGCAATGGGCGAAGGTTATGCGGTAATTCCGTCTTCGACGCGGCGCGAAAACCTGGCAAGCAACCTTAAAGCTCAGGATCTGCAGCTTGATGAAGACGATCGCCAGGCGATCGCCGCCCTGGACTGCAACGATCGTCTGGTTAGCCCGGACGGTCTGGCGCCTGAATGGGACTAATCTAATCCCCCTCTGTACTCTATACAACCCTCTTACAGCTCCTTCGGGAGCTGTTTTACATGTTCGCTAAGAAAGTCGATAAAGGCTCTGATCCGCGTGCTTACGGCTCTGTCGCTGTAGTAAACCGCGCTAAACGGCATTTCAACCGGCAGCCGTTTATCAGCCAGCAGCTCGACAAACGCCCCTTCAGCAATTTCCTTATCCACCATATAGTCCGACAGACAGGCGATTCCGTTACCGGCCAGGCACAGCTGCTTGAGCGTTTCTCCGCTATTGGAAGATATCTCGCTTTCGATTTCCAGCAGCTGGCCATCGCAGCAGGAGACTGGCCAGGTATTCAATGAAGCAGGTTCGCTAAAACCGAGGCATTGATGATTTTTTAGCTCAGCGACGCTTTGCGGCGTTCCATGGCGAGCGAGATAGTCCGGTGAAGCGATTATTTTGCGGTAGCTATTAAACAATGGCCTGGCGCGCAGGCTGGAATCGGTCAGCGTGCCGGCGCGGATCGCGACGTCAACTTTCCGCTCAATCAGATTGATAAAGGTTTCGGACGAGACCAGCGTAAGGCTCATCTCTGGATAACGCTCGCGGAAGGGTTTTATCAACGGCATCAGAAAATGCAGTATCACCGGCGTCGCGGCATCAACCCGTAATAGTCCTCTTGGCGTCGTACGACTCTCCAGAAGTTCATTTTCGGCAGCGGCCATCTCCTGAAGCACAACCTGCATGCGACGGAAATAACGCTCTCCTTCTTCGGTCAGGCTTAGCTGACGGGTCGTACGGTTAAGCAGGCTCACGCCGAGCTTTGATTCCAGCTTTTTCACCGCCCGGCTGACGGCGGAATTGGCCTGACCTAGCTGTTCCGCTGCGCGGCTAAAGCTGCCGCTCTCGACCACGGCGACAAAAATGGCGATTTCTTCTGAGGTAGCTCTCATTATTGCACCTGTGGCAAAATTCTATTGATACTTTGGCTATTTTTGTTATTAAAGCATCTCTTCATACTACGTGTCATCTTAATCATGTTGATACGGAGTACATTATGCCGCTGGCGCTACTTGCCTTAACTATCGGTGCCTTTGCTATTGGCACGACCGAATTTGTCATTGTGGGCCTGGTGCCCACCATTGCAGAACAACTCGCTATTTCGCTACCCTCAGCGGGGCTGTTGGTTTCTATCTACGCGCTCGGCGTGGCGATTGGCGCCCCGGTGCTCACCGCGCTGACCGGGCGTATGCCGCGTAAGCAACTGCTGCTGGCGTTAATGGCGCTGTTTACCGCCGGTAACCTGCTGGCCTGGCAGGCGCCGGGTTATGAAACTCTGGTTCTGGCACGCCTGCTGACGGGACTGGCGCACGGGGTATTCTTTTCGATCGGATCGACAATTGCGACCAGCCTGGTCCCGAAAGAGAAAGCGGCTTCGGCGATTGCGATTATGTTTGGCGGTCTGACCGTTGCGCTGGTGACCGGCGTACCATTGGGCACCTTTATCGGCCAACACTTTGGCTGGCGCGAGACGTTCCTTGCCGTGTCGATCCTTGGCGTAATCGCGTTAATGAGCAGCCTTATCCTGGTGCCGAATAACATTCCCGGTCGTGTCAGCGCCGGTTTACGCGCCCAGCTCCAGGTTCTGACTCATCCCCGTTTACTGATAATCTATGCCATTACGGCTTTGGGATATGGCGGCGTATTCACCGCTTTTACCTTCCTGGCGCCGATGATGCAGGATCTTGCCGGATTTAGCCCGGCGGCCGTTAGCTGGATCCTCCTGGGCTACGGTGTTTCTGTAGCGGTGGGCAACGTATGGGGCGGAAAGCTGGCGGATAAGCATGGCGCCGTGCCCGCGCTGAAGCTGATTTTTGCCGCCCTGGTTGCTTTACTGCTGATCTTTCAGTTTACGGCCAGCATTCAGTATGCGGCGCTGGCGACGGTACTGGTGATGGGCATCTTCGCATTCGGTAACGTTCCGGGTCTGCAGGTATACGTTGTGCAGAAAGCGGAGCAGTATACTCCAGGCGCGGTTGACGTTGCCTCAGGCCTGAATATTGCCGCCTTTAACATCGGGATTGCCTTAGGATCGGTGATTGGCGGGCAGACGGTAGAACATTATGGTCTGGATCAGACGCCCTGGATTGGCGCGCTGATAGTTCTGGTCGCGCTGTTGCTGGTGGTTCTTAGCGGCCGGCTAGATAAGCCTCAGCGCTGTGCTACGGTTCTTTCCGTAGAAGGATAAAGGTTTCTGGCAAATTGCATTGAAAGTGTATACAAAAATCCCTATAACAGAAGGACCAGCTGCAGTCTCGGGCTGGTTTCCTGTTATCGAGGTTTGATGCCTAAATTGCGAAAGAATACCTATGCCATGCGCTACGTCGCCGGACAACCCGCGGAGAGAATCTTACCTCCGGGGTCGTTTGCTGGCATGACTCCGGCTTTTCCGGCCGGGGTACCGTTAAGTTCGGATGAGAAAATCCGCGTGCTGGTGTGGAACATTTTCAAACAGCAGCGCGCCGAGTGGAAATCCGTGCTTAATAATTTCGGTAAAGATGCGCACCTGGTGTTATTACAGGAAGCGCAAACCACGCCTGAGTTAGTGAAATTCGCCACCTCCAATTATCTGGCCGCTGACCAGGTTCCGGCACTGGTACTTCCGCAGCATCCTTCCGGCGTGATGACGTTAGCTTCCGCCCACCCCATTTACTGCTGCCCACTGCGCGAGCGCGAGCCTATCCTGCGGCTGGCAAAGTCAGCGTTGGTCACCGTTTACCCGTTACCGGATACCCGGCTGCTGATGGTGGTGAATATCCACGCGGTCAACTTTAGTCTTGGCGTGGATGTCTACAGCAAGCAGCTGCTGCCGATTGGCGACCAGATTGCCCATCACAGCGGGCCGGTGATAATGGCGGGTGACTTTAACGCCTGGAGTCGTCCGCGAATGAACGCTTTGTATCGCTTTGCGCGTGAAATGTCGCTGCGCGAAGTCCGCTTCTCTGACGATCAGCGCCGCCGTACTTTTGGCCGCCCGCTTGATTTTGTGTTCTACCGGGGGTTAAGCGTGCACGATGCTTCCGTGCTGGTGACCCGCGCGTCCGACCACAACCCGCTACTAGTTGAATTCAGTCCCGGCAAGCCTGATTAATTAAGGTATGTCAGGCCTGCCATGGGGCAGGCCTGCGTATGCATGGTGCTGCCTTTATTACTCAAAAAACCGAAGGACAATGCAATGACAACACGCTCTCATCATGACAACGTCGAAAAACAGTTTGGCTCACAGGCCAGCGCCTACCTGAGCAGTGCCGTACACGCTTCAGGGCGCGATCTGCAGCGCCTGGCCGAACGGCTGGCGGACTTCCCTCAGGCCCACGTGCTGGATATGGGATGCGGTGCCGGACACGCCAGCTTTGCGGCGGCGGGGCAGGTTGCCCAGGTAACGGCATATGATTTATCCAGCCAGATGCTGGAGGTGGTGGCTCAGGCCGCAAGGGATAAAGGTTTTGCTAACATTGCCACGCAGCAGGGCTATGCCGAATCTTTGCCTTTCGCTGATGCCAGCTTTGATGTCGCGATCAGCCGTTATTCTGCGCATCACTGGCATGATGTCGGCCAGGCATTGCGTGAAGTGAAGCGGGTGCTGAAACCGGGCGGAGTGATGATTATTATGGATGTGATGTCGCCCGGCCATCCTGTTCGCGACGTCTGGCTGCAGACGGTTGAGGCGCTGCGCGATACCTCCCATGTTCGCAACTACTCCAGCGGCGAATGGCTGGCAATGGCGAGTGAGGCCGGTTTGGTGATAAATCATCTGTTGACCGATCGCCTGCCTCTGGAGTTCAGCTCTTGGGTCGCGCGGATGCGGACGCCAGCGGCGCTGACGGAAGCGATTCGTTTATACCAGGAGAGCGCATCGGCGGAGGTCAAAGCCTATTTTGCATTGCAGCAGGATGGTTCTTTCACCAGCGATACGATTATGTTTGAGGCCCATAAGGCCATCTAACGCAGAGATAAAACAAAAGGCACCGCATGGGTGCCTTTTTTAATGCCTGCTGAATCATCAGGATTCCGGTCTGTCGCTGTTTTTCACAAACAGCGTCAGCTGATCGCCAGGTTTCAGGTTGCCGGTATCGCTGTTCCAGCGCATCACATCGCGAATGTTCACGCCATGGCGTTTCGCAATGCTCGACAAAGAGTCGCCCTTACGCACGCGATAGGTAATGCTATCGCTATTGTTTGCCAGACGTTCAGCGCTGCTGCCTGCGCCAATCACCAGATTCTGACCGACCTTCAGGTTAGAACCGCGAATACCGTTCCACTGCTGCAGATCTTTCGTTGATACGCCGAGACGCGATGCAATACCGGAGATGGTGTCACCGGAGCGCACCTGGTAGCTGCGGCTGGTCAACGGCTTGTTATCAGCCAGCAGCGTCGGCTGCACGGCGGCAATATCACCGGAGGCCAAAGACTCACGCAGCTGCGCCGCATGCTTCTGCGGTACCAGTACGTAATTCGGCCCGTTCGCGCCCAGAGTCGACCCCTTAACGCCTGCATTGAACGTTTTCAGCTTGCTGACGGGCATTCCTGCCATATCCGCTAGCTGTGAAATCTCAACCGGACTGTCGAGACGTACACGCGCCAGGGCACGGCTTTCGTCTGCTGTCGGCAACCTTACGCCATACCGCTTGCTGTTCTTGAGAATATCGCTCAGGGCCAGCATTTTTGGTACGTATATTTTGGTTTCCTGTGGTAATGACAGCGACCAGAAATCGGTGGGTTTACCCCGTGATTTGTTCGCTTTGATAGCCTTCATTACCCGACCTTCGCCGCTGTTATAGGCAGCGACGGTTAACAACCAGTCGCCGTCGAACATTTTGTTCAGACGTTGCATCATGTTTAACGCTGCCGTGGTTGAGGCAACGATGTCACGACGCGCATCGTAACTGCGGGTCTGTTTCAAACCATAATTGCGCCCGGTGCTCGGAATGATCTGCCAAATGCCTGCGGCATTGGCGCCAGACGTTGCGTGCGGGTCAAAAGCGCTCTCCACTATGGGTAGTAATACCAGTTCCATTGGCATGTTACGTTTCTTAACTTGCCCGGCTATCCAGTACATATACGGCTCTGCCCGTAAAGTTACATCGTGGAGATAGCTCTTATTTCTTAAGTACTTCTGTTTTTGTTCGCGAATCCGGACGTTTTCCGGAATTCCCATCTTTAGCTCGTCGCCTATTGAAGTCCACAGATCCTGGTCTTGCGCGTAGAAGGTTCCATCATCTAACCAGCGCGCTCGACTTGTGAACTTGCTTGCTTCCCCTTGACTCGCTGCAGAAAGGCTCTGTGCGTGCTGTTGTACGGTGCCATCGTTCTTAGACGCCTGGCACCCCACCAGCAGGACAGAGGCGAGTAAAATCGCTCGTGCCTTCATGTGTGTGTCAATAGTTGCTTAAAAGACGAGCAAGGATAACGGTGAAGTCGTCTGAAGACAAGAATTAAATATCAGAAGTCGTCTTTCTTTGACCTTAACCAGGCAAATCGCTGAATAGAGTGTTGCAAATTTGTTTCTTTGTCTATTTCTTTAATTAAATCATCATCATCCGTTCGAAGAAATAAATTAATAAGACGCTCATTTTTCAGAGTTACGGGGAGTGTTTTTTGGTTTTTTGCACGTAACTCATTAACTTTGTGGTAGTAATCGTTTATCTCCCTATCATGGGGAAGGATGCTTATTGCAAACTTCATGTTTGCTAAAGTGTACTCATGTGCGCAACATATTAATGTTTCGTCAGGAAGGGCGCTAATCTTCTTAAATGATTGATACATCTGCTCTGCGGTCCCTTCGAATAGTCTGCCGCAGCCGCCGGAAAACATTGTATCGCCACAAAATAGATAAGGTGCGCTGTAGAAACAGATGTGTCCTAAAGTGTGACCTGGCGTGGCAAAAATAGAAAATTCGCGGCCCAAAACAGTGAGGCTATCTCCGTCCTTCACGACGTGGGTTGCGCCCTTATCCTGGGTTTCTGCCGGTCCGTAAACCACCAGGTTCGGAAATTTTTCCCGCAGTTGTTTAACGCCGCCAACATGGTCGCGGTGGTGATGCGTCAACAAGATAGCTTCCGGCTGCCAGCGGTTTTGTTCGATGGCGGCGAGCACGGGCGCGGCTTCTCCGGGATCGACTATCAGGCAGCGCCCGCTATCTTCACTAAGAACCCAGATGTAGTTGTCCTGAAATGCGGGAATACTGATAAGATTCATAAATTACCTCTAATGCGTAGCGGAAGGTTGCGATGAAGCCGGCAAGGATACCTCATACAGTTACAGCGCCAGAGCACTGGTCCAGCATGCCGTGGGGCGAATACTACCGCGAATCGCTGGAACGGCAGATGAAACCGTGGCTCACTAAATTATATGGCTTTCATTTACTTAAGATTGGCAATCTGAGCGCGGAAATCAATACCGAAGCCTGCGCGATTTCCCATCAGGTGAATGTCTCTTTGCAGGGGAATCCTGTGCAGGTAAAGGCCGATCCGCTGCATTTGCCTTTTGCCGAAAAGTCGGTAGATGCCTGCCTGCTGGCGCATACCTTACCGTGGTGCAGCGATCCGCATCGACTGCTGCGGGAAGCGGACCGGGTGCTGATTGACGATGGCTGGATAATTTTAACCAGTTTTAATCCTGTAAGCCTGATGGGGTTACGTAAACTGGTGCCGGTGTTACGCAATAAGCCCCCCTATAACAGCCGCATGTTCACCTTAACGCGTCAGATGGACTGGCTGGGGTTGCTGAATTTTGAAGTTATGCACTACGGGGGCTATCAGGTCCTTCCCTGGTCGCGCCACGGGGGGAAAATGCTCAGCACGCATCTACCGGCGTTGGGATGTCTGCAGCTCATTGTTGCCCGTAAACGCACTATCCCATTGACGCTAAACCCGATGAAATCGGGCAAAGCAAAAAAACGGATACCGCAGGCGGTAGGCGCCACGCGTCAGTGGCGCAAGGGGCAGAATTAACTTTCTGCCTGATAACCGATGTCGTCCCGGGTTGGGTTAGATGCTGCCGCGCGCGCCAGTTCGTCGCAACGTTCGTTTTCCGGATGTCCGGCATGGCCTTTAACCCATTCCCATTTTATCTTGTGTTGACCCAGCGCGGCGTCCAGGCGCTGCCAGAGATCGACATTTTTTACCGGTTTCTTGTCGGCCGTTTTCCAGCCGCGTTTTTTCCAGTTGTGGATCCACTGCGTAATCCCCTGACGCACATACTGGCTGTCGGTACTGAGGATCACTTCACAATGTTCTTTCAGCGCTTCCAGGGCGACGATGGCGGCCATCATCTCCATGCGGTTGTTCGTTGTAAGGTTAAATCCTTCGCTAAAAGTTTTTTCCTTCCCGCGATAGCGTAAAATCGCACCGTAGCCGCCAGGACCTGGATTTCCCAGGCAAGAACCATCGGTGAAAATTTCTACCTGTTTGAGCATCTCTGGTAGACTTCCTGTAATTGAAATCGATACGTAAAACGGTAAGTCTGACATAAATGACCGCTATGAGCACTGCAATTACGCGACAGATCGTTCTCGATACCGAAACCACCGGTATGAATCAGATTGGTGCGCACTATGAAGGGCACAAGATAATTGAAATCGGTGCGGTGGAGGTGATCAACCGCCGCCTGACCGGAAACAACTTCCACGTCTATTTAAAGCCGGACCGGCTGGTGGATCCTGAAGCGTTTGGCGTCCACGGTATTGCGGACGAATTCCTGATGGATAAGCCCGCGTTTGGTGATGTGGTCGATGAGTTTCTCGACTATATCCGCGGCGCGGAGCTGGTCATCCATAACGCATCGTTCGATATCGGCTTTATGGACTATGAATTTGCTAAGCTGAATCGCGGCATTCCGAAGACGGATACCTTTTGTAAGGTGACCGATAGCCTGGCCCTGGCGCGTAAAATGTTCCCGGGCAAGCGTAACAGCCTTGATGCCCTCTGTTCACGTTATGAAATAGACAACAGCAAGCGAACGCTGCACGGGGCGTTGCTCGATGCCCAGATTCTGGCCGACGTTTATCTGATGATGACCGGTGGCCAGACGACGATGGCTTTCTCAATGGAAGGGGAAGGGCAGCAGCAGGCCGGAGAAATGGGCATTCAACGCGTTGTGCGCGCCGCCAGCAAATTACGGGTGGTTTACGCCTCTGATGAAGAGCTGATGAACCACGAGTCGCGGCTCGATCTGGTGCAAAAGAAAGGCGGAAGCTGCCTGTGGCGGGCCTGATTTACCCATAAACGCGCTAAAAATAGTCTGTTGGGTGATTTTTGCAGCAAGCGATTCAAAAATGAAGAAAAAGCGTTGACGGAGTAGAGGGGAATCCGTAATATTCGCCTCGTTCCCAAGGGAACAGTAAGTGGAGCGGTAGTTCAGTCGGTTAGAATACCTGCCTGTCACGCAGGGGGTCGCGGGTTCGAGTCCCGTCCGTTCCGCCACTATTCAGAAAGCCTGAATCAGCAATGATTCAGGCTTTCGTCGTTTTAGCCTGCAGAACACATTCTCTTCCCCGTCTTCGCCAGCCATCCGTTGCGCCGGTCTGACAACGTTTGCCCGCGAGCCTGGCGTTAACAGCATTCATATTCTCGTTCCGCGCTGCGGGCGTTTACCTGCAGGGCTTTGGGGCGAGCGGGCGGGATAGCGCTGGTTTGAGGCATAAAAAGGGAGCCTGGGCTCCCCTGCCAGTCTGGCTTTAGCTGAGCGTGAAGGGATCAGCGTCCTGCCAGGCCGGAAACTTCTCGCGATACTCTTTTAGCGACGTCAGCGAAAGCTCAGCATCCAGGCGAGTCGCCTGATGCGGTTCGGCCGTCGCGATAATCTCACCCTGCGGCGTGATTATCCGACTATCGCCCCGGTAATGGTGTCCGTTGCCATCGGTGCCGACGCGATTGCATCCGGCAACATAAGCCTGATTTTCGATAGCTCTGGCGACCAGCAGCGACTGCCAGTGCATTGAGCGCGGGGCGGGCCAGTTGGCAACATACAGCGCTAAATCGTAGTCGTTATGGTTGCGTGACCACACGGGGAAGCGCAGGTCGTAGCATACCAGCGGCAGAATTCTCCAGCCGCGCCAGGCAAAAATGACCCGCTCGTTACCCGCTGCGTAATGATGATGTTCATCCGCCATGCGAAACAGGTGGCGTTTGTCATAGAAATGGATTTTACCGCCGGGCTCAACCAGCAAGAAGCGGTTAACCGGACCGCGGTCCGTTTGCAGCGCGGCGCTACCGGCAATCAGCGCGTTGGTTTGGTCGGCTTTAGCCTCCATCCAGGCTACCACTTCCTCTTGCGACAGCGACTGTTTTGCTGCTTCCATCGCGAAACCGGTGGTGAACATTTCGGGTAAAACAATGAGGTCACGCCCGGTAATCCCTTCCAGTTGACGATCGAAATGGCGCAGGTTGGCGGGACCGTCCATCCACACCAGCGGTTGTTGTAAAAGGGTAATTTTCAGTCCGGGCACGGTGGTGAACTCCAGTATGATGAGAGGAATTATAATGACTTTAACACCATATCAGCCGATGGACGGCTCAGGGAATATTTTGTAAAAGAATGACAGCCCTGGAAATACCTTCCGCTGAATTGTCAGAAAAAAGAGAGGCGGGGAAGTCCCCGCCTCGATCGTGATGGGTTTATTTTTTTGTTTTTAAGCCGCTTCGATCTTGCGCACTTTCTCCGGCAGCTTTACCGGGCGGGTCGCCAGTTCATCCGGGGCGAAATCGTCGACGTTAATGCTGCGCAGTCGGCTGGTTTCCGCACGGACCAGGATGTCCGCCTCGTCCTGATTGATTAGCCCTTTTGCCAGCGCGTTGCGGGCCAGTTCATCAAGACGCGTAAACGACAGATTCTTGCCCAGCTCTTTGCACAGGCGCTGGTGGATAGGGTCTGCTGCCATAACATCAAGCAGCGCTTCTTCCAGCAGGCCAACCGGATTATGCTCGCTCGGCGTCAGATACTGACCGCGGCCGATACGCGAACGCGTCGCGCTCGGAACCTGCAGGATTTTCGCTACCTTATGATCCAGCTTGTCTGAAGGCGCCAGGTAATGACGTCCGGTCGGGAAGATTGCCACGCGAAGCGCCCCAGCGACCAGACGATTCGGGAAGTTCACCAACAGATCGTCAATCGCCTGCTCGGCCTGATACAGCGCATCCTGAACCCCCCAGTGAACCAGCGGTAAGTCCGCTTCGTTACGCCCCTCATCGTCATAGCGTTTCAGGACCGCCGACGCCAGGTAGAGCTGGCTCAGCACATCTCCCAGACGCGCAGAAATTCTTTCACGACGCTTCAGACTACCGCCCAGTACCGCCATTGAGACATCGGACAGCAGAGCCAGGTTGGCGCTCAGTCGGTTCATATGTTGATAGTAGCGACGAGTGGCATCGCGGGTCGGCGAGCTGCTGGTGAGACCGCGGGTCAGGCCCAGCCAGAAACTGCGTACCTTATTGCTGCCCACGTGCCCGATGTGTTTAAACAGCAGCTTGTCGAAAGCGTTAACGTCGTTATTCTGCGCGGCCGCCATTTCATCCAGCACGTACGGATGGCAACGAATCGCACCCTGGCCGAAGATCATCATGCTGCGGGTCAGGATATTCGCCCCTTCAACGGTGATGGCGATCGGCGCGCCCTGATAGGCCCGCGCCAGGAAGTTTCCGGTGCCGAGCATAATGCCCTTACCGCCGGTAATATCCATTGCGTCAATAATGGAACGCTGACCACGGTGAGTACAGTGATACTTCACAATTGCCGACAGTACCGCTGGTTTTTCGCCAAGCATAATGCCGTAGGTAATCAGCGAGGCGGCGGCATCCATTACGTAGGCGTTGCCTGCGATACGCGCCAGCGGTTCTTCGATCCCTTCCATTTTACCGATAGAGATTTTGAACTGGCGGCGAATGTGCGCGTAGGCGCCGGTAGCCATGGCGACGGATTTCAGGCCGCCGGTAGCGTTTGACGGCAGGGTGATGCCGCGTCCCACGGATAAACACTCAACCAGCATCCGCCAGCCCTGGCCGGCCATCGACGGGCCGCCAATAATGTAATCGATAGGAACGAAAATATCTTTCCCCTGGGTCGGGCCGTTCTGGAACGGAACGTTCAGCGGGAAATGGCGACGCCCGATTTCAACGCCGGGGGTGCTGGTGGGGATGAGCGCGCAGGTGATGCCCAGCTCCTCTTCTGCACCCAGCAGGCGGTCTGGATCGGAGAGTTTAAACGCCAGCCCCAGTACGGTGGCGATAGGCGCAAGGGTGATATAGCGTTTGTTCCAGGTCAGGCGCATACCCAGCACCTGCTGGCCCTGCCATTCGCCCATGCAGACGACGCCGGTATCCGGAATGGCGCCGGCATCTGAACCCGCTTCCGGGCTGGTCAGCGCGAAGCACGGGATCTCCTGGCCGCGAGCCAGGCGCGGCAAATAGTGGTTTTTCTGTTCTTCTGTACCGTAATGCTGCAGCAGCTCGCCCGGGCCTAATGAGTTCGGCACGCCGACGGTAATCGCCAGGATCCCGGAGACGCCCGACAGCTTTTGCAGGACGCGAGCCTGCGCGTAGGCGGAGAATTCCAGCCCGCCGTACTCTTTCTTAATGATCATCGCGAAGAAGCGATGCTCTTTCAGATAGGCCCACAGCTCCGGCGGCAGATCGGCCATCTCGTGGGTAATTTCGAAGTCGTTCGCCATACGGCAGGCTTCTTCGACCGGGCCGTCAATAAAGGCTTGTTCTTCAGCGGTGAGGCGCGGCTGCGGATAGTTATGCAGTTTCTGCCAGTCGGGGTTACCGCGGAACAGATCGCCTTCCCACCAGGTTGTGCCAGCGTCAATCGCTTCTTTCTCGGTGCGCGACATCGGCGGCATGACCTTACGGAAAGCGCGGAACGCCGGGACTGAAATCATGGATTTACGCATCGGCGCAAGGTTAAACGGCAGTAAAACGATCGCCAGCGGAATCAGCAGCCAGATATTCCACAGCCCCGCAGCGCCGAGTGCGGCGGTCCAGACAAGCAAAATCGCGCTGCTCAGCAGCAGATTGATTCGGTGATAGAAGAGCGCACCGAGTAAAACAACGGTTGCAACAATACTCAAAATCATCATAGAGAAATGCTCCCTGTCTTGTAGGAGGTCTGACCACTTGTGATGATATGGTTGTAGTGGATGTAATTTGTTTTAGCAATGTGTTTACAAAATAATTACAACCTTGCTCACATTGTTGTACGGAAATGCGGCACATAAAATCAAAAGCACAGGGGATTGCATTGCGTGCTGCTTCTCGCTGCGTCGGCTATCCGGTAAACTGCCTGGGTTATCCCACAAATACTGAAGGATTATCCTCATGTACCAGGATCTTATTCGTAACGAACTGAATGAAGCCGCTGAAACGTTGGCTAACTTTCTGCAGGACGAAGCCAACATTCACGCGATTCAGCGTGCTGCGGTGCTGCTGGCGGATAGCTTTAAAGCTGGCGGCAAAGTCCTTTCCTGCGGTAACGGCGGTTCGCACTGCGATGCGATGCATTTTGCGGAAGAACTGACCGGGCGCTATCGTGAAAATCGCCCCGGCTATCCGGCCATTGCGATTTCCGACGTGAGCCATCTCTCTTGCGTCAGCAATGATTTCGGCTATGAATATGTTTTCTCTCGCTATGTAGAATCAGTGGGTCGTGCAGGCGACGTATTACTGGGGATCTCTACTTCCGGTAATTCAGGTAATGTTATCAAAGCGATTGAAGCCGCCCGCGCCCAGGGGATGAAAGTGATTACTCTGACCGGGAAAGATGGCGGTAAAATGGCGGGGTCAGCGGATGTAGAAATTCGCGTACCGCATTTTGGCTACGCCGACCGTATTCAGGAAATCCATATTAAAGTGATTCATATCCTGATTATGCTGATCGAAAAAGAGATGGTTAAAGCTTAAAAGGCTATTTTGTTAGCCATTTTGAACCCGGGCAGTGCTCAAGATCCTCACGTACATGAAGTACGCTCCGGTTTCTGCGCGCTGGCCGTGTCCAAACTGGCTGCACCAATAACGCCTTTTATGTTTCAGTAAGTGGTATGAGGTGATCTATGTGCGAATTGCTCGGGATGAGCGCGAATGTGCCCACAGATATTTGCTTCAGTTTCACCGGGCTGGTGCAGCGCGGTGGCGGAACCGGGCCACATAAAGACGGCTGGGGCATTACGTTTTATGAAGGTAAGGGCTGTCGCACATTTAAAGATCCGCAGCCTAGCTTCCAGTCGCCCATAGCAAAGCTGGTGCAGGAATATCCTATCAAGTCCTGCTCGGTCATCGCCCATATTCGCCAGGCCAACCGAGGTATCGTTGCGCTGGAAAACACTCACCCCTTTACCCGGGAGCTATGGGGGCGCAACTGGACCTACGCCCATAACGGTCAACTGGAGGGGTATGAGAGCCTCGAGACGGGAAGTCTGCATCCTATCGGGGAGACCGACAGCGAAAAGGCCTTCTGCTGGCTGCTGCACAGCATCACCGAGCGCTATCCGGAAATGCCGGGCGATATGGTTGAGGTATTCAGATTTATCGCCACGCTTGCCGGAGCGCTGCGTGAAAAAGGCGTTTTTAACATGCTGCTCTCCGACGGGCGCTACGTGATGGCGTTTTGCTCGACGAATTTATACTGGATTACGCGAAGGGCGCCGTTTGGCGTAGCGACGCTGCTGGATCAGGATGTAGAAATTGACTTTCAACGCGAGACCACACCGAATGATGTGGTCTCCGTTATCGCCACTCAGCCGCTTACCGGCAACGAAACCTGGAATAAAATTATGCCAGGCGAGTGGGCGTTATTTTGCCTCGGGGACCGAGTAGTTTGACGCGAGCTGCGGCTGCACAACTTCGTGGCTGAGCGGTTTGCTCACCACGTAGCGGCCATTGGCGACCGAAACCACCGGCGGCTTATGCGTCTGCCGGAAGTAGTCGTACCCGGGTTTCAGCTGCTGCCAGAAATCCGCGAAGTAGGAAAATTTGTGACGCGCCATGTTGGCGTCGGTCATGCGGAAAGGATAAATGCTCACCTGAACGTTGGGCTGGCCGAAGACTAACGCGCCGGTGACGAACTGGAAGATTTCATCAATACCGGTATCGGTCATGGCGTAACAGCCAACGGATACGCAGGCACCGTGAATCATCAGATACTTTCCTTCATAGCCATGCGCGCGGTCGTAGGCGTTCGGGAAACCGATATTGATCGCTTTGTAGAAACGGCTGTCGGGTTTTAGCTGATTGCGGGAAACGTTATAGAAACCTTCGGGACTCTTGAAATCGCCCTGGCGCTGCTTTGGACCGAGCCCGCCGGAGTAGTTACAGATCCGGTAGCTGTCGAGAAGCTGGTAGGTTTCGCCCATCTTGACGTAAAGATCGAGCATGCGCTCTTCTTTGAAGATCTCAATGTAGACCGGCGAACCCATGAGCTGCTGCTTATACTCTTTGCTCATCGGCGTTGTCGAGCTGTTACTGCTAAGTAGCCCTGCGAATGAAACGCACGGCAACAGAAGCATCGCAATAAATAATGCGATTTTGCGCATACTACTTGTTCCTTGATAAAACAAATAACCACATTGCCAGGACGGCAAGAGAGACCCGAAATCAGAGTTTTCTGGTTTTAGAGCGCTCACATTAGCATCACGGCATTTTTTCGCAAGCACGACGTGCCACGTTTACGTTTTAGTTTTCCGTTATAGCGAATATTCAGGTAAAGCGCAGTCAGAACTTTGCGTAATAGCTCGCATTTTAGAACGACTTAATGGCAGTTTGTCTACAGGCGCTGCTCACGAAATGTTACACTTGCTCCGCTAAATACTCAGGGTAAGAAAGGATGCTTCTCTCCCGTCTTGTGAATCACCAGGACTACGATGTTCCTTTCTTCCTCTTATTTTCCATTAATTATGCTGGCCTCGGTCTGATACCGGGGTTTACGTAACGGATACCTGCTAACGATATGATTAAAATCACGAAAGGGCTGAATTTGCCCATAGCTGGCATGCCATCACAGCAGATTTCTTCGAAGACTGCGGTCAAGCGCGTTGCGCTGTTGGGTGAAGAGTACATCGGTATGCGCCCCTCAATGGCGGTGCGTGAAGGAGACCGGGTACAAAAAGGTCAGCTTCTGTTCGAAGATAAAAGAAATCCTGGCGTGCGATTTACTGCCCCTGCGAGTGGAACCATCAGCGCCATTCATCGCGGCGAACGGCGGGTTCTGCAATCGGTCGTTATTGACGTAGATGGCGATGATGCCGTTCACTTTCCCCGCTATGAATTAGCCGATCTTGCCGCGTTGACGCGCGACGCCGTGCAGCAGCAACTGGTGGAGTCGGGGATGTGGACGGCGTTTCGCACCCGCCCTTTCAGCAAAATACCTGCGCCGGGCAGCGTTCCAGCGGCCATATTTGTCACCGCCATAGATACGAATCCACTGGCGGCAGACCCTCAGCCAATCATTCTGGCCCAGCGCGAGGCTTTTGACGCGGGCTTAACCCTGTTGACGCGGTTGACCGACGGTAAGGTCCACGTCTGCCAGGCCAGCGGTGGCAAGCTTGGCGGGCATCCCGTGGGCCAGGTGACCTTCAACCAGTTTGCCGGGCCGCATCCGGCCGGGCTGGTCGGGACCCACATCCATTTTCTCGAGCCGGTTAGCCTGAAAAAGCAGGTCTGGCATCTTAACTATCAGGACGTTATCGCCGTTGGCAAATTGTTCCTTGAAGGGGAGTTGTCTAGCGAACGTATCGTTGCGCTCGGCGGCCCGCAGGTGAAAGAGCCTCGTTTATTAAAGACCTGCTCTGGCGCCAGCCTTGATGAACTGCTGGCAGATGAACTTCTGGATGATGAAAACCGCGTTATTTCTGGTTCAGTCCTCAGCGGAACGCATGCTCAAGGGCCCCATGCTTTTCTTGGCCGCTTTCATTTACAGATAAGCGTCGTAAAAGAGGGGCGTGAGAAAGAGCTGTTCGGCTGGGTAATGCCCGGGAAAGATAAATTTTCCATCACCCGCACCACGCTCGGCCATTTTATGAAGCGTAAGCTATTTAATTTCTCGACGGATACCAACGGCGGCGAGCGGGCTATGGTGCCGATTGGCAACTATGAGCGAGTGATGCCGCTGGATATTCTGCCCACCATGCTGCTGCGTGATTTGCTGGCGGGGGATACCGACAGCGCGCAGGCGCTGGGCTGTCTGGAACTGGATGAAGAAGACCTGGCGCTTTGCACCTACGTATGTCCCGGCAAGTATGAATATGGCCCGGCATTGCGCAGCGTGTTAACCCAGATAGAGCAGGAAGGATAAGTGATGGGCTTAAAGCAACTGTTTGACAAAATTGAGCCGCACTTTACGCACGGCGGCAAGCTGGAAAAATACTATCCGCTGTTTGAAGCGACGGCGACGCTGTTCTACACCCCCGGGCAGGTCACGCGCGGCGCGGCGCACGTCAGAGACGCCATCGATCTCAAGCGGATGATGATTCTGGTGTGGTTCGCCGTTTTCCCGGCGATGTTCTGGGGAATGTATAACGTTGGCCTGCAGACCATTCCTGCACTGCATAAATTATACGGCGCTGAGCAGCTGCAGCAGGTTATCGCCGGGAACTGGCACTACAGCATCGCGCAGTGGTTGGGGGTGAACTTCACCGCTGACGCCGGTTGGCTCAGTATGATGACCCTGGGGGCGGTATTTTTCCTGCCTATCTACATCACCGTGTTTCTTGTCGGCGGGTTCTGGGAAGTCTTGTTTGCTATCGTGCGCAAGCACGAAATAAACGAAGGCTTCTTCGTAACGTCAATTCTGTTCGCGCTGATTGTGCCGCCATCGCTGCCGCTATGGCAGGCCGCGTTCGGGATCACCTTCGGCGTCGTCATGGCCAAGGAGATTTTTGGCGGAACCGGGCGTAACTTTCTCAACCCAGCCCTGGCGGGGCGCGCGTTTTTATTCTTTGCCTGGCCGGCGCAAATTTCCGGCGACCTGGTATGGACTGCGGCGGATGGTTTCTCCGGCGCGACGCCGTTATCCCAGTGGGCAAGCGGCGGCGGTGAATCGCTGGTTAACGTCTCTACCGGCCAGCCGGTAAGCTGGATGGACGCCTTCCTCGGCAATATCCCGGGGTCGATTGGCGAAGTCTCGACGCTGATGATTCTCATCGGCGGCGCCATCATCATTTTTGGTCGCGTGGCCTCGTGGCGCATTGTCGCAGGGGTTTTCATCGGCATGGTGGCCACCGCGACGCTGTTTAACTTTATAGGCTCTGATACCAACCCGATGTTTGCCATGCCGTGGTACTGGCATCTGGTGCTCGGCGGTTTTGCCTTCGGCATGATGTTTATGGCGACGGACCCGGTGTCCGCGTCGTTTACGGATAAAGGTAAATGGAGCTACGGCCTGCTGATCGGCGTGATGTGCGTCCTGATCCGCGTGGTCAACCCGGCCTATCCGGAAGGGATGATGCTGGCGATCCTCTTCGCCAACCTCTTCGCGCCGCTGTTTGATTACCTGGTGGTGCGGGCCAATATTAAGCGGAGGAAATCGCGTGGCTGAGAATAAAAGTAACGATAGCATCGGCAAAACGCTGCTGGTGGTGCTGGTGCTTTGTCTGGTCTGCTCAATTGTGGTCGCCGGTTCTGCCGTGGGGCTAAAATCGCGCCAGCAGGAGCAGCGCGCTCTCGATAAACAGCGCAATATCCTGGCGGTTGCCGGTCTGATGAAGCAGGGAATGAGCGCAGATGAAGTGGCTGACATTTTTAAGGCCCATATCTCTCCGCGTTTAGTCGATTTAGCCAGCGGTGAGCTGCTGGATAAAGATCCGGGCAAGTTTAATCAGGCCCAGGCCCTGAAAGACCCTCAGCAGAGCCTACAGCTGGAGGCGAGTCAGGATCCTGCCGGTATCAAACGCCGCAGTAATATTGCCGAAATTTACCTGGTGCGCGATGAAAAGCAGCAGATTCAGGAAGTGGTACTGCCTATTTACGGTAATGGCCTGTGGTCGGTGATGTACGCTTTTGTGGCGCTGGAAACCGATGGCCGCACGGTCAAAGGGATCACCTATTACGATCACGGTGAAACGCCGGGGCTGGGCGGGGAAATTGAAAACCCCAACTGGCGCCAGCAGTTCGTCGGTAAACAGGTGCTTGATGATAAAGGGATGCCTGCGCTGAGAATCGTCAAAGGCGGCGCGCGTCCTGGCGACCTGCACGCCGTTGATGGCCTGTCGGGCGCAACGCTGACGTCAAACGGCGTGCAGCATAGCTTTGATTTCTGGATGGGCAAACTGGGCTTTGGTCCATTCCTGCAAAAGGTGCGAGAAGGGGAGCTGAATAATGGCTGATTTGGGCGACATGAAAGAAATGAAGCGCGTGCTGGTGGGGCCGCTTATCGCTAATAACCCTATCACCCTGCAGGTTCTGGGCGTCTGTTCCGCGCTGGCGGTGACTACCAAGCTGGAGACCGCTTTTGTGATGACCATCGCGGTGACGCTGGTTACGGCATTCTCCAGCATGTTTATCTCCATGATTCGCCACCATATTCCGAATAGCGTGCGCATCATTGTGCAGATGGCGATTATCGCTTCGTTGGTGATCGTCGTCGATCAGGTGCTACGCGCGTTTGCCTATGAGATCTCAAAACAGCTTTCGGTTTTCGTCGGTTTGATCATCACTAACTGTATCGTGATGGGGCGCGCCGAAGCCTATGCCATGAAGTCGCCGCCGTTGGCGAGCTTTATGGACGGTATTGGCAACGGTCTGGGATACGGGGCGATCCTAATCATCGTCGGTTTCCTGAGAGAGCTGATCGGCAGTGGTAAGCTATTCGGTATTACCGTGCTGGAAACGGTGCAGAACGGCGGCTGGTACCAGCCAAATGGCCTGTTTCTTCTGGCGCCCAGTGCGTTCTTCATTATCGGTTTGTTGATTTGGGCGGTGCGCAGCTGGAAGCCTGAACAGCAGGAAAAGGAGTAACCGATTATGGCTCATTATATTAGCCTGTTTGTCCGCGCCGTGTTTGTTGAAAATATGGCGCTGGCCTTCTTTCTTGGGATGTGTACTTTCCTCGCGGTATCGAAAAAGGTCTCGACCGCTTTCGGACTCGGCGTGGCGGTAACGGTCGTACTTGGGCTGGCGGTGCCGATCAATAATCTGGTGTATAACCTGGTGCTGCGCGACGGTGCGCTGGTTGAAGGCGTCGACTTAAGCTTTCTGAACTTTATCACCTTTATTGGCGTGATTGCCGCGCTGGTGCAAATCCTGGAGATGATCCTCGATAAGTACTTCCCGACGCTCTATAACGCGCTGGGGATCTTCCTGCCGCTGATCGCCGTCAACTGTGCGATCTTTGGCGGCGTCTCCTTCATGGTGCAGCGTGACTATAACTTCACCGAATCCATCGTTTACGGCTTTGGCTCCGGCATCGGCTGGCTGCTGGCAATTGTGGCGATGGCGGGCATTCGTGAAAAAATGAAATACGCAAACGTGCCTGCGGGTCTGCGCGGGTTAGGGATCACCTTTATTACCACGGGTCTGATGGCGCTGGGCTTTATGTCATTCTCCGGTGTGCAGCTATAAGGGCGGAAAGTATGGAAATAATTCTTGGCGTAGTGATGTTCACGCTGATCGTCCTGGTACTATCGGGGCTGATACTGGCCGCGCGTTCGAAATTAGTGAATGCGGGCGACGTGGTCATTGAAATCAATAACGAAGCGGATAAACAAATTCGTACTCCGGCCGGCGACAAGCTGCTGAATACGCTCTCCAGCAACGGTATCTTCGTTTCATCCGCCTGCGGCGGCGGCGGCTCCTGCGGCCAGTGCCGGGTGACGGTGAAAGAGGGCGGCGGTGATATTCTGCCTACCGAACTGTCTCATATCACCAAGCGTGAGGCGAGAGAGGGCTGCCGTCTGGCCTGCCAGGTCGCGGTGAAGCAGAACATGAAAATTGAGCTGCCGGAGGAGATTTTTGGCGTTAAGAAGTGGGAGTGTGAAGTTATCTCGAACGATAACAAAGCCACTTTTATCAAGGAGCTGAAGCTGCGCGTGCCGGACGGTGACGCGGTTCCGTTCCGGGCCGGCGGGTATATTCAGATCGAATGCCCCTCGCACAAGGTTGCCTATGCCGATTTTGACGTTCCGGACGAGTATCGCGGCGACTGGGATAAATTTAACCTTTTCCGCTACGTCTCTGACGTGAAAGAGCCAACGCTACGCGCCTACTCCATGGCTAACTATCCGGAAGAGAAGGGTATCATCATGCTCAACGTGCGTATCGCAACGCCGCCGCCGCAGGTACCTGATGCGCCTCCGGGGATCATGTCCTCCTATATCTGGTCGCTGAAGCCGGGCGATAAAGTGACGATTTCCGGGCCGTTTGGGGAATTTTTTGCCAAAGAAACGGATGCTGAGATGGTCTTTATCGGCGGCGGAGCGGGGATGGCGCCGATGCGCTCGCATATTTTCGACCAGCTTAAGCGGCTGCACAGCAAACGTAAAATCAGCTTCTGGTACGGTGCGCGCTCTCTGCGAGAAATGTTCTATGATGACGAATTCGAGCAGTTGGCGCGGGAAAACCCGAATTTTACCTTCCACGTGGCGCTCTCCGATCCGCAGCCGGAAGATAACTGGACCGGCCATACCGGCTTTATTCATAACGTTCTGTATGAAAACTATCTGCGCGATCACCCGGCGCCGGAAGATTGTGAATTCTACATGTGCGGGCCGCCGGTGATGAACGCCGCGGTCATTAAAATGCTTAAAGATCTCGGCGTTGAGGATGAAAACATCATGCTGGACGATTTTGGAGGCTGATGATGCTGACGGTATTTGTCGCGACCTTCGTGATTTTCGCGCTGGTTATCCTGGGAATGTCGCTTGGTTATCTGATCAAGCGCAAAAGTATTCAGGGCAGCTGCGGCGGGATCTCATCGCTGGGTATGGAAAAGGTCTGCGACTGTCCTGAGCCCTGCGATGCGCGCAAAAAACGCCTGGCCCGCGAAGCGCAGCGCAAGCAGGATCGCATCCTATAATCAGCAGGCCGCACCGTGCGGCCTTTTTTGATTTACCAGGTTTTCGCTTTCGCCGGCGAGTCTACCATCACGCCGTCGGCGCCAAGCTCGCTTGCGGTACGAAAATCATCGGCACTATTGATGCCGAAGAAGACAATATGGGCTTTGCCCTGTGAGCGGAAACAGTCCATAGCTTCTTTATCCCAGGTGAGCGTGGCTGGCGATACGCCTTCGCCCAGCGTGAACTTCTCCACTATTTCTACCTTGCGTTTCAGCTCCAGACCGTACCAGTATTCATTGCCCGACGCCGCAGTTGGCTGGCACTGGTGGCTAAGCGAAATATTAGCCAGCTTCGTTCGCGTTTCGCCCCGGCTGACGAAATGGGGGATAGATGCTGGCAGCGCCGCGATATAGCGGTCTTCCGTTGAATACACCCGTACGCGCGAGAGGCTATTGGTCTTTTGCAGTACTTCGCTAAGACGCGCCGCCATGATGGCCGGATCTGCATCAGGTGATTTGATATCGATGTAAAAGAAGGTCTGCGGCCACTGTTCCAGTACCGATTGCAGCGTTGGAATGGTTGCGTTTTTACCGCGCCAGGGGTGAGTTTCACCGCCCCATGTCCATCCCGCGTCCATACGGGTCAGCTCGGCAGCGCTGAAGCTTGAGATTTTCCCCGTATGGTCAGTCAGCGCGGACAGATCGCTCGGGCGATATAAGACCGGAACGCCATCCTGGCTTAACTGTACCGTTATCCAAATCGCCTCGGCCTTATTCTCCAGCGCAAGTTTTATCGCCGGAAGGGTATTTTCCGGCGCATCGCCGGTGCCTCCCCGATGCGCAATGAGCTGCGGCGCGGCGCAGGCGCTGCTGGCAATAAGCAAACCAAGCGCAGTAAGTATTGATTTCATGATTGCATTCACCTTATATGCTCATATAACTATATGAAAAGTAACTTATATTTATTGCATTTTTATGTTGTAGCACGTTTTTCAGGATAGTGGATTTAAAAAGATTAAATTTCGCCGTATTTTGCTATACTGTATGCATGTACAGTCTAAGGTTTGGCTATGCGTAAAATCATCCACGTTGATATGGACTGCTTCTTCGCGGCGGTGGAAATGCGTGACAACCCGGCACTGCGCGACATCCCTATTGCCATTGGCGGCAGTCGGGTGCAGCGCGGTGTTATCAGTACGGCTAACTATCCGGCGCGTAAATTCGGCGTGCGCAGCGCCATGCCAACCGCCACCGCGCTCAAACTTTGCCCCCACCTGACGCTGCTTCCCGGCCGCTTTGACGCCTATAAAGAGGCGTCGAACCATATCCGGGAGATTTTTTCCCGCTATACCTCGTTAATCGAACCATTATCGCTGGACGAAGCCTATCTCGACGTTAGCGACAGCGTTCATTGTCAGGGGTCAGCGACGCTGATGGCGCAGGAGATCCGCGAGACCATCCATCGTGAGCTAAATTTGACCGCCTCCGCAGGAATTGCGCCGGTAAAATTTCTCGCAAAAATCGCCTCGGATCTGAATAAACCCAACGGTCAGTTTGTTATTGCGCCGCATCAGGTCGCGGAGTTTGTCAAAACGTTGCCGCTATCGAAGATCCCGGGGGTCGGCAAGGTTTCCGCCGCGAAGCTCGAGAGCATGGGGCTGAGGACCTGTGAAGATGTGCAGAACAGCGATCTGGCGATGCTGCTCAAGCGCTTTGGTAAATTTGGGCGGATACTGTGGGAGCGCAGCCAGGGGATTGATGAACGAGAAATCAGCAGCGAGCGCCAGCGCAAATCGGTGGGCGTTGAACGAACCCTGATAGAAGATATCCACGAATGGGCGGAGTGTGAATCGATTATTGAGAACCTCTACCCGGAGCTGGAACGGCGACTGGCGAAGGTTAAACCGGATTTGCTGATTGCCCGTCAGGGGGTCAAGCTGAAGTTTAATGATTTTCAGCTCACCACCCAGGAACATGTCTGGCCCCGGCTGAATAAAGATGATTTGATTTCTACCGCGCATAAAGCCTGGCACGAGCGGCGCGGAGGTCGGGGAGTCAGGCTGGTGGGGCTGCACGTGACGCTGCTTGATCCGCAGCTGGAGCGGCAACTCGTTTTGGGATTGTAACGATGTTAACGATAAGAATGTACGAAGAGCGGGATTTTCCGGCGCTATGCGCACTATTTTTACGCGCCGTTAAAGAGACCGCCAGCGCCGACTATTCCCCCCGGCAAATTGCCGCCTGGGCGCAGGTTGATGAAGCCCGCTGGCGGCAAAAACTCGCGGCGTCACGCGTACTGGTGGCAATAAATGATGCCTCGCCGGTCGGGTTTATTACCGCCGTGGATGACTATATCGATTTACTATTTGTCTCTCCCGACTATAGCCGCCAGGGCGTCGCCAGCGCGCTGCTTAATACGCTATTGAGGCAGCTTCCTGAGCGCGCTTATACGGTAGAGGCCAGTATTACGGCAAAGCCCTTTTTTGCGCGTCACGGCTTCACCGTTATGCAGCCACAGGAAGTGACGGCGCGGGGTGAACAATTTCTTAATTATTTGATGCGGCGGCAAATCGACCCCACATACAGCGCGTGACAGGTATGCCCGGATGCGGTTACCACAATCGGCACGGCGTGCTTTCGCTCGGTCATTTTATAAAGAAAAGGCCCACTCTCTGCGGAGTGGGCCTGTGTTGTCTTACTTCGCCGGAATGGATTTCAGCAGTTCAGTCAACAGCGTCCAGTACTGGCCCACGCTTTCGATATGAACCTGCTCATCCGGGGAGTGAGGACCGGTGATGGTTGGCCCGATAGAAACCATGTCCATATCCGGATACGGTTTTTTGAACAGCCCGCACTCCAGGCCCGCGTGGATAATCTGGATGTTCGGCGTCTTGTTGAACAGACGCTGATAGGTTTCACGCACCAGATGCATCACCGGCGAGTTGGCGTCCGGCTGCCAGCCCGGGTAGGCGCCTTTCGCTTCGGTTTTCGCACCGGCCAGCTTGCCCAGCGAATCCAGCATGCTCACGACATAATCTTTGCCGCTGTCGATCAGCGAGCGAATCAGGCAGTGAATCTGCACGTTGTCGCCGGTCATGGTCACCACGCCGACGTTCAGCGAGGTTTCCACCACGCCTTTTGCCACATCAGAGTTGCGGATGACGCCGTTTGGCGTGGCGTTCAGCAGACGCACAAAGGTATCACGAGATTGGGCCGTCAGCGCAGGCTGCTCGTTAGCAACCGACTCCAGCAGCACAGTCAGGTTTTTCTCTTTGGCCGCCAGCTCGTTTTTCAGGATCGCCTGGTACTCATTAGCCAGCGCTTTCAGCGCGTCCGCTTTATCCGCGGCCACGGCGACTGTCGCGAACGCTTCACGCGGGATCGCGTTGCGCAGGGTGCCGCCGTTGAAATCGACCAGGCGCAGATCCAGCTCTTCAGCATGGCCTGCGAGGAAGCGTGCCAGCAGCTTGTTGGCATTACCTAAACCAACATGGATCTCGCCGCCGGAGTGGCCGCCTTTGAGTCCTTTAAGGGTCAGCTTAAAGCTCTGGAAACCGGCCGGAACGGCTTCGCGGGTCAGCGCCAGGTCAGAGGTGAAGTCGATACCCCCCGCACAGCCCATGTAAATCTCACCTTCTTCTTCGGAGTCGGTGTTGATCAGGATATCCGCCTGCAGCCAGTTGGCCTGCAGGCCAAACGCGCCGTCCATACCGGCTTCTTCCGTCATGGTCAGCAGCACTTCCAGCGGGCCGTGAACCACGTTGTCGTCAGCCAGTACCGCCAGCGCGGAAGCCATGCCGATACCGTTGTCGGCGCCCAGGGTGGTGCCGCGCGCTTTGACCCACTCGCCGTCGATGTACGGCTGAATCGGGTCCTTAGCGAAGTCATGAACGGTATCGTTGTTTTTCTGCGGCACCATATCGAGGTGCGCCTGCAGCACAACCGGTTTGCGGTTTTCCATACCGGCAGTCGCGCCTTTACGAATCAGAATGTTGCCAACCTGGTCGCGTTCCGCGTGTAAGCCTTTTTCTTTTGCCCAGCCCATGATGTGCTCAGCGAGCTGTTCTTCGTGATAGGAGGGGTGAGGAATAGAGCAGATTTTGGCAAAAATATCCCACAGCGGCTGCGGGGATAATTGAGACAGTTCAGACACGATAAGTCTCCTTACAATCACCTGCAAAAGTCGTTTGCAGATCGAGGGGTTAGCAATCAAATACACTACAAGCCCGGGCTTGCGCGATGGGGTTGAGAATACCACTTTCCGTGTACTCTGGTAGTGTAAACCACGTAAAAAGAGTCGTCGTGGCCGCTTAACGCTGGTTTTTAGCGCGTCAGATCTCTATAATCTCGCGCAACCATTTTCCCCCTCGAACATTATTTAAGCCGTATTACACAGGCTGGGACACTTCACATGAGCGAAAAATACGTCGTCACCTGGGACATGTTGCAGATTCACGCCCGCAAGCTGGCCACTCGCCTGCTGCCGGTTGAACAGTGGAAAGGCATTATTGCCGTTAGCCGCGGCGGTCTGGTACCGGGAGCACTACTGGCGCGTGAACTGGGTATTCGTCATGTTGATACCGTTTGCATCTCAAGCTATGACCACGATAATCAGCGTGAACTGACCGTGCTGAAACGTGCTGAAGGCGATGGCGAAGGCTTTATCGTGATCGATGACCTCGTCGACACCGGCGGTACCGCCGTAGCCATCCGCGAAATGTATCCGAAAGCACATTTTGTCACTATCTTCGCAAAACCGGCCGGTCGCCCGCTGGTTGATGATTATGTTGTTGATATTCCCCAGGATACCTGGATTGAACAGCCGTGGGATATGGGCGTGGTGTTCGTACCGCCTATCGCAGGTCGTTAATTTCCAGCATAAATGCTAATTACCACGCCCGGTTTTGCCGGGCGTGGTTTTTTTTACCCTTGCGCAGGTTACAATAGCTTCAGTGGCAACATGATGGAGGCTGCACATGTCCCAGGCTAACCTTAGCGAAACGCTGTTTAAACCCCGATTCAAACATCCGGAAACCTCCACGCTGGTGCGTCGGTTTAATACCGGAGCGCAGCAACCGATCCAGTCTGCGCTCAGCGGTAATCACGTTGATCACTGGTATCGATTGATTAACCGCCTGATGTGGATCTGGCGTGGCGTGACGCCGCAGGAAATCCTCGACGTGCAGGCGCGCATCGTCATGAGCGATGCCGAGCGAACCGACCCGGAGCTTTACGATACGGTCGTTGGCTATCGCGGCGGCAACTGGATCTTTGAATGGGCCAAACAGGCGATGGACTGGCAGCAGAAGGCCGGTCAGGAAGAGAATCTGCTCGTGAGCGGTCGTCACTGGCTCCATGCGGCAAACCTTTACAGCATTGCCGCCTATCCGCACATCAAGGGCGATGAGCTGGCGGAACAGGCGCAGGTGCTGGCATACCGGGCTTATGAAGAAGCCGCTCAGCGCTTGCCCGGCAAGCTGCGAGAGCTGGAGTTCTCTATCCCCGGCGCCGCGCCGATCACCGGTTTCCTGCATATGCCGCCAGGCGATGGGCCGTTCCCGACGGTACTGATGTGCGGCGGGCTTGACGCGCTACAGACCGACTATTACAACCTGTATGAAAACTATTTTGCGCCGTTGGGTATCGCTATGCTGACCGTGGATATGCCTTCCATCGGTTTCTCCTCAAAATGCAAGCTGACCCAGGATACCAGTCTGCTGCACCAGTATGTGCTGCAGCATCTGGCTAATGTGCCCTGGGTCGATCATACCCGCGTGGCCGCCTTTGGTTTCCGTTTCGGCGCGAATATCGCCGTGCGGCTGGGCTATCTTGAGTCCCAGCGCCTGAAGGCGGTGGCCTGCCTGGGGCCGGTGGTACACGGCCTGCTGGTGGACCCGCTGCATCAGGGGCGGGTGCCGGAGATGTATCTTGACGTTCTGGCTTCGCGGCTGGGGATGCATGACGCTTCCGACGACGCGCTGCGCGTTGAGCTTAACCGCTATTCCCTGAAGGTTCAGGGGCTGCTGGGACGCCGCTGCCCCACGCCGATGCTCTCAGGCTTCTGGAAAGACGATCCGTTCAGCCCGGAGGAGGAGTCGCGGCTGATTACTTCATCATCATCCGACGGCAAGCTGTTGGAGATCCCGTTCAATCCGGTCTATCGCAATTTCGATCACGCGCTGCGGCAGATCGCCCGCTGGATTAGCCATAGATTTAGTTAATATATTGCTAAATTCTATCGATTTGGTAACGTCATGGCATCACTAAAGGAGATCGCAATGACGTTACCGAGTGGACACCTGAAGAGTAAGCTGATTAAGAAATTCACGGCGCTTGGCCCTTACATCCGTGAGGAGCAATGTGAAGACAACCGCTTCTTTTTCGATTGCCTGGCTGTTTGCGTCAACGTAAAACCAGCGCCTGAAAAACGCGAGTTCTGGGGATGGTGGATGGAGATGGAAGCGCAGGAATCGCGCTTCACCTATAGCTATCAGTTTGGATTGTTCGACAAAGAGGGCGTCTGGCGTCCGGTCGCGATTGACGATCCTGAAGTCACTGAAAAGCTTGAAAAGACGCTACGTGGTTTTCACGAACGAGCCGAAGCGTTACTGGCGACGTTCAGTCTTAAGCTGGAGCCCGCCGATGATTTTAGCGAACCGGTTAAGCTGAGAGCCTGAGTTCCGGTCAGCGGCTGTCATCCTGCTCGCAATAAAGCCCGCGTTTCGACCAGCGCGGGTTTCCTTCCCAGGCAAACCCGCGCTAAATACCGTTTAATACCCGAAAGGGTTGACCGACGGCAATCATTCCTGCAGCCAGATCTTTGGTCACTACCGTGCCTGCCCCAACCTTGACGTTGTCGCCCAGCGTGACCGCGCCAATCACCACGGCGTGGGCGCCAAATTCGACGTTATCGCCGATGCGCGGGCTATCGCCCTCACGGCCCTGACTATCGGTCACGCTGCCAATCGTGACGCCCTGGCGCAGGGTGCAGTTCTGGCCGATGACCGTTCCCCGATTAATCACGATGCAGTGCGGATGATACAGCTTCAGCCCATAGCCAATGCGCGCTCGCCACGGCAGCTCAATGCAAAATAAACACTCGTTAATCACGATATTGAGAATAACGAAGGGGATCCCGCAGATCTTCCACAGAGGATTACGGCTGCGATAGAGCGTCGCCAGACGATAAAGCAGAACCGCGATTTTCGCTTTTATGCCGCCGCAGGATTTGATTTCCCGGGCGACCAGCCTGATAGCCTCAAACATGGTTATTCCTTAAGGTTAAACGAAGCCAGTGAATACCATCCATCACCGGTTTTACCTTCGTTAGCGAGTTGAATACGCGGCTGGCCCTGATAATTGGTCAGAGCCGCTTCCAGACGATATTGGCCGCCCGGGAGTCCGGCAGGCAGCGGCAGCGTAGCGCTGCTGTGATGTTCGCCGGGCAGCCACTGGCGAACGTCATCCGCCGTTTTGATTTGCGTAACGGTAGTTCCGGCGTCATTGACTATCCGCCATTGCACAAGGTACGGGAGATAGGCTGGCGCGACGCCGTCGTTACGCCAGGTGACGTTTAGCGTAAGCGGCATGCCGCTGCGTACGGGCGTATCCCATTCCAGCTGACCCACCCGGTAGCGGTAGCCGATTCGCAATAACGCGCTATCAACGATATCGCGATACGCTGCCGGCACCGGACGCGATTTCAGATTCAGGGTACTGGCGTGCTGCGCTAATGCCCAGTCGAAGCTTGCCTGGACCTCTTCGCGGGTATAGTGCTGCACGCTTTCCCACTCCGCCATATAACCGCAAATTTCCAGGCTAACGGGGGCGTGCTGCCAGCTATCATTAAATCCGGACCACGCCGTCTGCGCCGCGGCCAGGCGTTGAGGATAGTCATCGCGCATGTGGCTCCACTCTGCGGAAAAGTTATGCCAGTCTCCCCAGCAATCCGCGCGCCACCCCGCGCCTTTTTGGCTGGCCCAGGCCAGCGAATTACCGCCGCTGATTAACATGATTTTGGGCGTTTTCGGGAAACTGCTGAAGTGCATATCAACGTAGCGATTGAGCTGCTCCGGAGCGTACTTTTCCAGCAACGGCGCAACGTCAGGGAAATTGGAGTTGTGCCATTCCCCCCACGAACCCACCATGCCGATATCGACAAACCCGAGGTTCGGATTGCCGTCATAACGCGCGCCGAGGGCGTTAAGCAGCTTTTGCGCATAGGCGATAAAGGTCGGATCGCTGAGGTCCGGTACAAAGGTTTTGCCATTTTCGACCCATTGTCCCTGAATGCCTTTTTTGATAAGCCAGGCGGGGATTTTCGAGCCCGATTGCGGTTCATCGAGCGCCATGAAACGCAATCCGACGTTCATCGCCGGCTGATGCCGGGCGGCGACGCTGAAAGCACGATCGATCGGCGCAAAATCATAGACGCCTTCTTCAGGCTCCAGATCGCTCCAGTAAAAGCGATCGTATTCAAACCCGGTGTCCGGATACTCTTTCAGAGAAGGCTTCTGGCCATAACCATCGTGGAAACTGGCCACGCCGATCCCTGGGTTCGTCAACAGACCGGTAAAGGCCGGCGGGGTGATAACCGTGCGTTCAGCCAGCACTGCCGCTGAGGGTATGACTCCGGCCAGCAGTAGCGCCACAAGCAGCGCGGCGCGGCGCAGCGAAAAAGAGCTCATCGTTAATTCACTTTATCGTGGAGGTTCACAAACCACGTCCAGATACCGACGTGGAAGTTTTTAAACACATCGATACCCAGCGCGGATTTCAGCATATAGAGCGCCAGCAGCACCGCAAGAATGGCGAACAGCACGGCGATGGTAATCGCCAGGGTGGAGAATATACGCCCGAGCAGCGTACTCTCTCGCGGAATTTTGCGCAGATCGCGGCCGCATAAAAAGACCACGAAATAGCGGCGATGCAGAAAAGGAAAACTATGGCGAAAATCAATGCGATGGCGCGAGGCCAGGCTCGATCTCACCAGCGCCTGTTCAATACCGCGCTTTTGTTCCGGCGTGAGTGAGGTTTCTGTTTCCGGGTCAAGCGCGGAATAAAAGCGCTCGACGACCAGGTCGGATGTTGATTTAGTCACGGTTGACTCTTATTCGTTAAACGCTGATAGACCTGAGCGGTTTTTGCCGCAATGTCCGGCCAGCGGTATTTGGGCATCAGTTGGCTGTAATCCGCGGTCTCCTCGCCGCGCCAGGACTGGAGCTTTTGCGCCAGCGCGGCGACATTGCCCGTCGGAAAATAGACCTCGGCAGGCAGGCCAATCTCGAGGTTGGCCGGGATATCGCTGACGATAACCGGCAGTGACCAGGACATGGCTTCCAGCAGGGCAATGGGCAGCCCTTCGTGATAAGACGGTAGAACAAAAAGCCCGGCCTGTGAGAACAAAGTGTGCAGCGGATCGCCGCTAATAAAACCGGTCATGATCGCTCCCGGAGTTTCGGCCGCCTGCTTCTTCAGCCGCTCGCTGTACTCATCGGGATGGTCGGCATCGCCAATCAGCACCAGCGGCAGCGAACAGTTCGAGGCTTTGTAGGCGGCAAGCAGATCGTGCAGCCCTTTTTCTTCCACAAAACGGGCGACGGCGACAACGTATTGCCCGGGTTTGAGGGAGTACTGATTCAACGTGACCCGTCGCGTCTCTTCGGCGGGAAGCTGCGGTTGGCGCACGCCGTTATAGATCACGTTAGCGTTGGTACGGCCGTGTTTGGTCTTAATCAGCGTATTAATCACTTCCGAGATAACAATAACCTCGTTGGCATATTTCACCGCCCATTTCTCACCGAGGCGCAGCATCTCTTTCGCCATTTTGCCCCACTTCTGCCTGTCGTAGTCCGGGCCGTGGTGGGTAAAAACGACGCGCTTGCCGAGCAGGCGCAGCAGCGGGACCACCAGGCCAGGACCGACCGCGTGAACGTGAACCACATTTGAGCCGTCAAACAGGGTGCTGAATGCGGCCAGCGTAGAGTGAATAATGGCTTCGAATTTACGGCTTTTGGGCGCCCACAGGCTTTTCAACCGCACGCCTTTATATTCGCTATGGCGATAGTCCACGTACGGTGAGCGGGCAATGACGCAGATATCGGCGTGATTCTGGTGATAGATTTCCGGATAGAGATTCTGGCAGTGGGTCTCAACGCCGCCCTGGACGTTCGGAATACCGCGGGTGCCAAGCACCGTCACTTTGAGCTTCATTTCGCTTCCCCCACGAGCTGCTGATAGAGTTCCTGCAGAACCTGCATATGCCGGGCGAGATCGTATTTCTCCTCTAAACGCTGGCGTGCGTTGATGCCCATTTCTCGCGCCTGCTGCGGATTGGCGGCCAGGCTATCCATGATGCGCGCCAGCGCGTCGGCATCCCCGGGTTCCACCAGATAGCCATCAATGCCATCGCGAATTTGCTCCGGAATGCCGCCGATATTGCCGCCGACGACGGGGCGACCGAACGCCATGGCCTCCAGCACCGACATCGAGCAGTTTTCATAATATTCGGAAGGGACGATCACCGCCCGCGCGCCGCGAATCAACGCGTTGAGCGCGTCTCCGTGGCGCATATAGCCGAGAAATTCCGGACCGCTAAAGCGGGCGCGCAGGTCGCTGCCGAGAGGGCCATCGCCGACGATTTTCAGCGGCATGGACTGCTGCATTTTTTGCTGCGCCAGCGCCAGGGTGGCCACGCCTTTCTCACGGCTCAAGCGGCCAATATAGAGGAAATAATCCCCCGCCGTATCGCCCGGGATCGTGGTGCTGGCATCAATACCGTTGACGATCGCATCGATCCGCGACCTGGGTAATTTACGCCGCAGCGTCTGACGCATAAATTCGCTGGGAGCGATAATGCAATCGAGCATGGCGTAATTTTGCGCGAACTTTTGCCAGTAGGCCTCAAGCGAGAGCAGCAGGCTTTTAAAGGTATCGCCCTGCTGGCAACGATGGCGAAAGGCATTGCTCACCGAACCGGTAAGACAGTCATCGCAGACGTGGCCATCGCGTAGCATGGTGTACGATGGGCAGACGATTTTATAATCGTGCGCCGTCAGTACGGTTTTGCAGCCAAAGCGCTTAGCGACGCCAATCAATGCGGGCGTCAGCTGGTGGTAGATATTATGAAAGTGCACAATATCCGGGCGCTGCTCCAGCAGCAGGGTGTTGAGTTTATTGCAGGCCTCAGCGTTGTAGATAAAGTCGATGCCCGCTTTGAGCTTACCCGTCAGCCCGTGGCTTTGATGATAATCCACGTTATGTACGAAGAAGCTTTCCCAGGGCGAAGGCTTATTTTCCGCATGCTGCATGCTGAAGTCGACAACCTGATAGCCCGCTTGCAGCATGGCGTCTCGCTCCTGGAAAAAAACGGTTTCCGCTCCGCCCTTAATAAAAAAGAATTTATTAACGAATAATATTTTCATGTTCTGTCTGGATATGTTTTGGGTTGGAGACGGTCACGGCGGGTTGTTTCAGCGGATCGCGAACGGGGTTAATGACGCCTCGCACCATACCTGCGGAAAATAACGATAAGTTGATCACGCTCTGGAGGCCGTCCCGCAGCGACTTATTTTTAATCGCCTTCAGCGCGATAAACGCCAGCAGCGGAAGCAGGGCGATAATAATCACCCCGGGATTGAACGACAGGAGGCAAATAATCAATACCAGGATATACAGCGTGAATATCAGTTCGTTGCGAACAATCTTAAGCGCGGCGGGGAAATGCTTTTTCCCCCAGCAGTTGCGTAATAGCTCACCCGGCGCCCATAAAAAACCGTTCTTCCAGCGATAGGTCAACATTTTAAATGTCGGCATGGTATAGGACGCATGGCTAAAATAGGGCGCGGCGAGGCGGTGGAGTTTATAGCCCGCGGCCTGCAAGCGGATCCCCAATTCGGCTTCTTCATAACCGTGAAGGTTAAGATTGGTCAGATAGCCAATTTTCTCGATTGCCGAACGGCGGTAAAGGCCGCCGCCGCCAAGATGATCGGTATCGCCCTGCGGATAGATAAGATGCAGACGCTGCTTGCGCGATTTAAACTCATAGTTAGCGGCGTCATCCATCTCGACGCTGCCCGCCACGCCCGCATATTCGGGATGCGTTTCAAGAAACGCCACGGCGGTGTCGAGAAAACCCGGCTCCAGCTCCATATCGCCGTCCAGCAGCAGCAGATAGTCCCCTTCGCTGAATAACCAGCCCAGCTGATGGCCCACGCCGCAGCATCGATCTTTCGCGTTATCGAGGCAAACCACCATCGCGTCTTTGGCGACGGCCAGCTCGCGGGTATTGTCGGTGGACAGGCTATCGGCGACGATAATCTGATGCGGGTAAGGCTGCAATTGCTTGCGGACGCTGTCGATCGTTTTTTCAATACCCTGCGCTTCGTTGAGGGTCTTAATGCTGACGGTAATTGATGGCGTTTTATTCATATTGGGTACCGGAGTTCAGACGGACGGAACGATGAATGACAATAAGCGCCCCGAGGGCCAGCCATAATAAAAACTGTAGCATGGGAATGATCATCAGGATCTGGCTGTAGGGAAGGCTGAGCAAACAGCCAATGGCAAAGACGTAAAACGCAGGCGCGGAGCTGAGCAGCTGTAAATCTTCCCGTTTGAGATCGTAGCGGGAAAAGGTCTCTTTGGGCCGCATGCCGATGAGAATAGCGGCAATCATGGCGATAAATAAGATCACGCCGATAATACCGACTTCCCACAGCATCATGCTCAGCGCGGTGGAGTCGAGTATCAGATGATACCAGGCGCCAATATAGCCGGGGGAGACGGTACTGCCGCTGTTGGTGGCGTTCAGACCGTAGCCAAACAGCATCCCGCCGGGGCCAAAAAGCTCGTTATGCTGGAGCCAGAAGAAAATAGTGGTAAACCGGCCGAGCTCGCCGCTTTCCATAATGTAATTGGTATCAAAGATATAGCCGAGGGAATCGATAAATACCGAGAGCGCGCTTTTGGTCGGGTCCCCGCCGAAGGCCGACGAGTAATTGGACGCCAGAATGGTGATAGCGGCAAAAATTAGCACCACCATTCCGGCGGCGATAATCATCAACGAGCGCAGGGTGACTTTGCTGATGCCGCTGACGTAAGCGGGCATGATCCACAGCAGCGCCAGTAAGAAAGGCGACAGCAGAATCACGAATTTTACCTCGCCCACCACGCAGAGGAAAAAGGCCAGCACGATATGCGCCGCCATCGACTTGAACGAGCAGATACCGTGCTTAAATTCGGACACCTTCAGCAGCATAATCAGCAGGCAGAACATCCCCATGGCCGCGGTATTGCCGCCGCCCATCGGGTCGCCGCCAAACGTGCCGACCACCGAATCCCACTTTTCATCCTCGCCGCGCAAAGCCACGCGTTTTGGCACCACCACCAGCACCTGATAGATAGCCAGCGGGAACTGGACGTAGAACAGCCAGTAAAATAGCCGGGTCAGGCGGTGCAGCTGCGACTCGCGAAACATGCCGAGCAGCATGCAAAACATCACCAGCGACAGGGCCAGTTCATTTTTGAAGCCGACGATGGCGGTAACGATGCCGGATTGTAAAACCGTGGCGCAGAGGCTGAGGATGATAAACGTCAGATACAGCGCCAGCACCACCTTCTCGCGCGCGCTAAGCGCCAGCGGCTGCGGCCGGCTTTGCATCATCAGCAGGACCACCATCACCAGCACCATGAAAAAGGGGAGCCACAGCACGGCTGCCACGCCGGTGAAATACTGAATCGTGCCGCAGAAGACGATGGTCGTCAGCGCGAATACCTCCAGATAGCGACCAGTGTTTAGCTGCATATTTTCTGCTCCTGCCGGGAGAGCTGTAGCGCCCGTTTGTTCATTTTCAGCAGGATGAACAGATAGCGAATGCTGGTCAGCACGGAGAACGTCAGGAGGGCTATCTCATAGCGCTGGCCCAATTCAGGCAGCGCGATAAAAGCGACGATAATAATCAGCAGCTGCTCGATCTGAATGCGTAAAAAATAGCGTTTAGAACCAAAGATAAGCTCAATAACGGTCAGCGGACTGACGGCCAGCGCGGCGAACAGATAGGGCAGCATATAGCGTGAGGTCGGAATGGAATTGAGCCACTCCTGACTGAAGCCCAGGCGCATGACCAGCGGATAGAAAATCCAGATCCCAAGGATACAGATCAGCGCCGCGGCCATCAGCATCAGGCGAATCTTTTTGTACTCCGGATAGTTAAAGGTGCCGTTGCGAAAATCCATCGACCATTTTGAAAAGATGGAGTTGCGCACCGCGTTACCGACAATCATCACCGGTGATAAACAGAAGCGGCTCACCACCGAGAAATAGCCGGCGACCAGCGGTGAAAACCAGATATTTATCAACATCGTAGGCAGGTTATTGCTGGCCATCGCCAGCACTTCCGCGCTGCCGACGCGGCTGAGGTGCTGCCAGTGCTGGCGCGCAAAAAGGCCGTTCGCCCGTGGTGAAAAGTGCGCCGGCGTCAGGGTACTGAAGCGAAACAAACGCAGCAGGCAGAGGCCGAGCAGCAGCAAAATGCCCGCCATCCAGGCAATATAGAACAGCGTGGTATTCGGCATCGCCAGCAGAGCTATCGCCACCACCAGCGACACGGCGATACGCTGGAAGGTGAGGAACTGATAGTTACCGCCGCGCAGCGAGAGGTTCTCGGCGATCAAAACCAGCGCATAGCCGAAGGTGAGCAGGTAGAGAAACGCGATATTGAGATGGAATATCAGTCCGGTGATGACCGCCCACGGCAGCGCCAGAAGCAGGCTTTGCAGCAGGCAAAACACCACGTTCTGCCCCAGCTCATGCTCTTCCTGGCGCGGGATCAGCAGCTGCGACGCAAAGGTGCAAACCTGCGCGCCAATCAGCACGTTGCTGTAGATCATCGCATAGTGCCCGACTTCCGCCATGCCATAGCGATGGGAAATCAGCCATACGGAAAAAGCGCCGATCGCCTGCGAGAGGACCGAGGAGCTGGCGATTGAAGAAATACTCTTAATTAAGTTCATAATCGCTACTTCGGTGAAATCAGTTCGCCCATGCCGCGCTCGGGCAGGCGTTTGCCCTCCTGCGTCTCCAGGTTCTCTTCTTGCACCCGGTTAAGCATGGTGGCGACAGGCGCTGGCGCGGCGGTTTGCAGACGATGTTGCGCGTCGCGGATGCGTGACGCCTGCTCGCCTGCGTTGACCACCAGCAGGCTGATATCGACGTGCGGCGCCAGCAGCAGGGCGTCCTGGGCCAGCCCGAGCGATGGCGCATCAATAATCAGATAATCGTAGGTCTGCCGCAGCGTCGTCAGCAGCGCCGGGAGCCGTTCAGAAGTGAGCAGCAGCAGGGCTGAGTCGCTGAGTTCGCCTCGCGGCATAAAATCCAGCGTCTCGGAAAGGGGGGCCACCGCCTGGGACGCGGCGCTGCGGCCATCAAGACGCTCGCTGAACCCTGTTTTATGCTGAGGATAGCGCGCGGAGAGCCCCGCGCTTGCCAGATAATCTACATCGATGAGCAAGGTTTTGCCTGACTTAGCGGCGGACCACGCCAGCATTTCGGCAATCAGGCTGCTGCCGGCATCTGCCTGCGCCGAGGTCACCAGTATCGTCCCGCTATGAGTATTCTGGCCGAGCAGCGCCAGGCGCAGGCTGTGGAGCATATCGGCATACAGCAGGTTCTGGAACGTCAGCTTCGCGCTGTTCGCCTGAGGCAACAGCGGAAACTCACCGCTGGCATCAAGGCCCGTTTTGGCTTTAAGTTCGCTGATGCTGTTCACCGTTTTGTCGAGCGCGGTGCTGACTATCAGGTACATGATGTACAGCGCCAGCGCCATCAGGGTCGCCATCACGATAAGCAGACCGCGCTGTGGTTTAGAGGGAAGATTTGGCGGCACGGCGGCATCGTAGATCACTTCATCGGGAACCGAAAAGCTCTCGGAGAGCTTCTGCTCATTCGCCCGCTGATACAGCGATTTATACAGCTCTTCGGTTTTGTTCAGCGCGGTCATCATGGTGTTGTATTTATCGCGCTTGGCACCCAGCGCCTGGAAGTCGGCTTTCTGGTCGTTGAGCATCTGCTGATAGTGCTGTTCATCGTCCAGCGCGATCTGATACTGCTGGCGTAAGCCGTTAAGCAGTTCCCCCAACACCTGGCCTATCTGCCCGTTGACGACCTGCAGCTGGGCCTGAGCCTGAAGATATTTCGGATGCTTAGGGCCATAGTGTTTTGCCGCTTCCGATAAGTTACGCCGCGTCTGGATCAGCGCGATACGCAGATCCTGAATCTGCGGATGACCGGAAATTTCCGGCAGCGAGATGATGGCTTCCGGCGCTTTTCCCTGCTGACGGCGCACTTTGTCCCACACCGTTTGCGCTTTCAGACGGCGCTGGGTGGCGTCGGCCAGATGGTTAATCACGATCCCCAGGCGCTCGGTCTCGTAGCCATCCATGCTGCGGAAGGTCAGCAGGCCGTTTTGTTTGAGAAAATCATCGATGTCGGCTTTCTGGCGATCGAGCTTATCGCGCAGATCGTCCATCATTTTCTCGTTCCAGCCCTGGGCCTGAAGTAAGATTTTCTGCTTCTGCGCCAGGCTGTAATCGATAAACGCCTGCGCCACGCCGTTGGCGATATCGGCGGCTTTTTGCGGCGATTTCGCCTCCATCGAAACGGATACCAGCTGCGTGGTGCGCACGCCGGAGATGGTCAGGTTTTTTTGCAGGGCGCGCAGCGCATTATTGACCCGCGCGGCCTCATCAAGATTGTCCCCGCCGTTAAATTCCGGGTCCCGATCCAGCTTTAGCGCTTTTACCGCGGCTTCCAGCACGACGCGGGAGCCCATCAGCGCGTATTTGGTTTCATAATAATCGCTGCGGGTGGAATCATAGTTTTCCAGCCGCGGCAGGGGGGTAACATCCTGCGACTGCGCTTTAAACAGCACCGTCGCGGTTGCGGTATAGCTGGATGACATAAAGCGCGTCAGGATCCACGACGCCGCGGCAGCCACCACCACCACTACCAGGCACCAGATCAGCTTGTGCTTAATTTTGTTGAAATAAGGCGTGAAGTCGATAAAGCCTTCTTTCTTCTTTCCATTTTCAACTAATGAAATAGCCATATCAGAAGAAACTCATGCCAATGATGATGGTATCTCCGGCCTGTACGGCGGAGTCGGCGGCGACGTTTTCCAGCAGTTTACCGCTGCGAAACTGACGAATGCGGATGTCATGGCGATCGGCGCGATCGGTAAACCCGCCGGCCAGCGCAATGGCTTTTTCAGCGGTTAAGCCCGGTTCCCAGGCGTAACCGTCCGGTTTTTTGACTTCGCCTAACAGATAAATTTTACGGTATTCGGCAATGCTCACGGTCACCATTGGCGCCTGCAGATAGTTACCGCGCAGCTTATCGGCAATTTCGTTGCCGACCTGTTCAGGCGTTTTCCCTTTCAGCATCAGGGAGCCTATATAAGGATAATCAACGCTGCCGCTATTATCGATTTTTACGCGCATAGTGAGATCCTGCTCGCCGGAAACCGCGATATTGATCTCATCTCCCTGGTCCAGATGATAAACGGCATCCGGCGGCGTTCGGATCGTCTGCGGCGGCGCCGAACAGCCCGCCAGCCATAGCGCCAGAAGAGAAATCACCGCCCGTTTTCCATAGCTAAGGATCATATTTGTACCTGCGTCATAAAAATAATGGCCGAGTCGTGGTAGCCCAGCGTGCGCTCGACCTCATGGTCATAGTCCGGGCCAATATAAAAGGCATCTTTTTCTTTATTAGAATGCATCGTGTTCCATTGCAGCTTCAGCTGAAAATTAACGGATGGACGGTAGTCGTAGTTGAAGGTGAGCGACACGAGGTTTGATCGATCTTTGCGTCCGTTGGTCTGGTGTTTGTAATCCTCTGTAATATAAGAGTAATCAACCAGAGTGGAGAACCTGTCGACCAGCCAGTGGTGCTCATAGCCCAGACCGAAATTTGATACCAGAATATAGCCGCCGGAGTCGGTAGGATCTTTTATTCGTTGTGAACTATGTAAGTTGAGCTTTATCTGTTCAAGCGGTTTCCAGTCGGCGTTAATATCCCAGTTCAGGCCGTTGAACCCCTGCGAGTCGGGATTATGGATAAAATCTTTATACAGCCAGGCGACGTTGCCGTGGATCTCGGTCTTGCCGGAAAGACGATTTTTCATGCCGACCAGCAGATAATATTCATTACTGTCTTTTAACGGGTTGAGCTCATAGCGACGCTGGTTGGTAATAAAACTGTAGCGATAGCGCAGCGTTTTGGCTTTTTGATCAAAAAGCTCGGCGACCAGGCTGTTTTCATGCCACTCCTGATCGTGCATGTAGTAATGAAAGTCGGCGCTGGCGTCCTCAATGCTGTCGAGATTGCGAAAGCGCAGCTGCTTATGCATTAGCGCAACTTCTGCTTTACCGCGCCCTTCCGGCGCCCCGTAGCTATAGCGCAGTTCACTGTTAAAGAAGCGCGTGGCGATGGGCTTATTAATGCCAAACTCTTTAAACTGCTCGGGGAGAAACCCCTCGGTGGTATCGCGGCCGCGCTCTTCATGGCCGAACGTTTCATCGAGATCCAACGACAGCCCGTGCATGCTGCCGAAGCGCCACTTGCCGTTAAACATAAAAAAATGGTTGTCGCGGTTATCTGCGCTATCGCTGGCGTAGCGGCGGTAATCGCCGGAGTACATCAGTAAATAGCGGTCCTCGTAGCGCTCGCCGATGGCTTTGAAAATCGGCTTAACGCCTTGATAAGCGGAGCCGATTTCATTCCCGCCGTAGCGTTGCCAGGTCACGTTGTCATTGTAACCGACGTCATAACCCACCTGGCTCTCGAAATCGATGCCAGCCACACCGGTATGTGGTTTTGCCTGCAGGTCAGCCCATGCGTAAGGCATCGCCAGCAAACCTGCGAGGAAAGTGAGTTCAGAACGCATTCTTCCCCACAAATCCGCGGAAAAACGTTAAAAACACAATTTTAATGTCCAGCAGCAGCGACCACGACTGAATATATTCCAGATCGTACTGAATGCGTTTTTCCATTTTATCAATCGTGTCGGTTTCGCCGCGAAAACCGTGTATTTGCGCCAGGCCGGTAATGCCGGGCTTCACTTTATGGCGGATCATGTAATTTTCCACCAGCACGCGATACTGCTCATTATGCGCGACCGCGTGAGGGCGTGGGCCCACTATCGACATGGTTCCCTGCAGCACGTTAAAAAACTGCGGCAGTTCATCAAGTGAGGTTTTACGTAAAAAGGCGCCGAAGCGGGTAATGCGCGGATCGTTACGCGTTGCCTGGGTCACTACCGCGCTGTTTTCCATCACGCGCATGGTTCTGAACTTCCAGACGGGGATCTGTTTACCGTTCAGGCCGTAACGGTTTTGTTTAAACAGCACCGGGCCCGGCGAAGTCAGCTTAATTCCGATCGCCACCGCCAGCATGACCGGCAGGCTGACCAGGGTAAAAAAAGCGCCAAGCACGATATCTTCGATACGCTTGAGTACCGCGCCTTCGCCTTCAAACGGCGAGGTAAAAATGCTGATCGTCTGAATATTGCCAAACATCCGCAGCTGAGAAATATGTGAGCTGTAGGAAAAGAGGTCCGGTACCAGAAACACATCTACGGTGGTGTCGGAAAATTCATTCAAGAACTGACGAATACGCTGCTGGGCGACCATCGGCAGGGCAATATAGACTTCATCGATTTCTCCGGCTTTCGCCAGCGCCAGCAGGTCTCGTGAATTGCCTTTTTTCTCAATGCTGAGCAGGCGACTGTCGCGCTGCACGGCGCGGTCCTCAAAGAAGGTGATGTCAATCCCGTCGTGGGTATACTCCTTAAACAGCGCCTGCTCGATGGCCAGCCCGGCTGGCGTTATGCCTAAAATAGCCACCTTGAGTCTGGATTTGAAAAAATAGCGGCTGGAGATAACGCGAATCAGAAACATACTAATAAATATGGCAATCGAGCACAGCACAATAATTTCAGCTAATCGCACCGCGTTTGTGCTGGCGTGATTGTTCAGTAATAATTCGGCGCTTACAAACAATAAAAATGATAACAAGCCGCTTATACTGACGCTGAAAAACAATTTAGTTAATTTTTTTAAATACTGGCCTTTAAACTGACCAGAATATAGCTGAAAGTGTTCATTGGCTCTGATAAAAATCAGTGAATATATTATGCCCAGGAACAGAGAGGCCGTTGAGGGTTCGACGAAAAAGTATTTTAAATAAGCGAAAATGAACAAGTTGACGGCAATAAAATCCAGTAGCTTCATCAGCTTACTATAGCGGGCGTTGTAAATTTTAATGGTGCTATCCGTCATCTTTTTGCTCGTTTTATAGTCAATAAAATGATGTCCTGTCCTTCTTTAAAGCTGAATTTATGTCTATGAATCTATTCAAAAATTAAGCTTTAGCTCGGCGTTGATTATTGTAGCCTACGATTAATCTTATGTCGAACCTGCCCCGGACTGAGAGGAGATAACTTTTCCTGACGGGCAATATATTTTTATCATTGCCTGAAGCATAAAAATGGCGGTTACGATTAAATAGGAGCGGAGAGACCCGGGCGGCAAACGAACGGCCGTCGTGACTACATTTCCTGGCCGATCCGCACTTGAGCGTTAAAAAATTCGCGCCAGCGGGGCTGGCGCGTTTATTGGCTAAATCCCAATGCACATGTATTTGATTTCTAAGTAATCCTCTATGCCATACTTCGACCCTTCGCGGCCGAGACCGGAAGATTTCACGCCGCCGAACGGGGCGACCTCGGTGGAGATCAGGCCGGTGTTAATCCCGATAATGCCGTACTCCAGCGCTTCGCCGACGCGAAAGACGCGGCTCAGATCGCGAGCGTAGAAATAGGCCGCCAGGCCGAATTCTGTGTCGTTGGCCTGAGCAATAACATCCGCTTCATCTTTAAAGCGGAATAGCGGGGCGAGGGGGCCAAAGGTCTCTTCTTTCGCCACTTTGGCATCACCGGGGACGTCCACCAGAATCGTTGGCTGAAAGAAGTTTCCGCCGAGCTCATGAACTTTCCCGCCGGTTACTATCCGCGCGCCTTTGCCCAGCGCATCGGCGATATGCTCCTGTACTTTGGCGATCGCTTTCTCGTCAATCAGCGGCCCGATTGTGACGTTCGGCTGCAGGCCATCGCCGATTTGCAGCTTACTCACCGCCTGCTGAAGCTTTTCGGCGAAACGATCGTAGACGCCATCCTGGACGTACAGGCGGTTGGCGCAGACGCAGGTCTGCCCGGCGTTGCGAAACTTGGAGGCCAGCGCGCCTTCGACGGCTTTATCCAGATCGGCGTCATCAAAAACGATAAACGGCGCGTTGCCGCCGAGCTCCAGCGAGACCTTCTTGATATCTTTCGCGCACTGTTCCATCAGCTGGCGGCCAATTTCCGTCGAGCCGGTAAACGAGAGTTTGCGCACCAGCGGGTTACCGGTGAGCTCATTGCCGACTTCGCTGGCCGATCCGGTGACCACGTTAAACACGCCCTCGGGGATCCCGGCGCGGTTGGCGAGCTCCGCCAGCGCCAGCGCGGAGAACGGGGTCTGGCTGGCGGGCTTGAGCACCATCGTGCAGCCTGCGGCCAGCGCCGGACCCGCTTTACGGGTGATCATCGCCGCGGGAAAATTCCACGGGGTGATAGCGGCGGTTACGCCAATCGGTTGTTTAATCACCAGCAGCCGCTTGTCGGCCTGATGGCCGGGAATGGTATCGCCGTAGATGCGCTTCCCCTCTTCGGCAAACCACTCGATAAACGAGGCGGCGTAGCTGATTTCACCTTTTGCTTCTGCCAGCGGTTTACCCTGTTCCAGCGTCATCAGGCGCGCCAAATCGTCCTGATGCTCCATCATCAGCTCAAACCAGCGGCGCAGGATAGCGGAGCGTTCTTTGGCGGTAAGGGCGCGCCATGCGGGCAGCGCGCCGGCGGCGGCATCGATAGCCTCGCGGGTTTCTGCGGCGCCCATTTTGGGCACGCTGCCCAGCTGCTGGCCGTTGGCGGGGTTCGTGACCGCGAGGGTCTCTTTGCTGCTGGCGTCGCGCCAGCGTCCGTTAATCAACGCCTGCTGGCGAAAAAGGGTAGGGTCGTTAAGTTGCATGGTTGCGTCCTGTCTTAATCTGTTTTAAACCGTGGATGCGCCTGAATCAGCTGCGTCAAACACCTGTCCCTGTTTAGTGTAGACGAACGCGTTCAGAGAACCGGGAGCAATGCTGGGTGATACAACAATAACCACAAATAATTTACGGATATTTGAACTGGCAGAACGTTATTGTGCAAACAATGCTGTATTTTTTATGCTCAACCCGCAAGAAAGGAGCGCTCTATGTCACAGCAAGAACGGTTTTGTCAGGCCTGTGGAATGCCAATGTCCGCCGGGGAGGCGAAAAGCGCAAGCGAAGAGTACTGCGCCTGGTGCTGCGATAGCGAGGGGAAGCTTAAATCCTGGGAGGACGCCGTCTCCGGCCTGGCCGAGTTCCTCGATTCCTGGCAGAAGGTCGGCCCCGCGGAAGCGCGCAAGCGGGCGATGCGCTACTTAACGGCCATGCCCGCGTGGGCCCATAAAGCGGAAGAGTAACCCGCAGCCCGGAGCGCAACACTCCGGGCTTTTTTAGCGCGATCAGAACTTCCAGGAGACGCTGCCGACGATACTGCGCTCTGCGCCAAAGTAGCAGTAAGAGAGCGAGTTACAGGCGGCAATGTAGCTCTTGTCGGTCAGGTTATTCACGTTCAGCTGGGCGCTGAGGCCTTTAATTCCCACCTTCGACAGGTCATAGCCGATCGCCATATCCACCAGCGTATAGGACGGCAGAGTGTGGGTATTCAGGCGGTCGCTGGTAATGCCGTTGACGTAGCGCACGCCGGAACCCAGCGTCAGGCCATCCAGCGGGCCGCTTTTCACATCATAGCTCAGCCAGGCGCTGGCCTGATTGCGCGGCGCGTAAACGGCACGCTTGCCTTGCTCTTCCGGGCTGCTTTTCTTATAGCGAATGTCAGTGTAGGTATAGGCGGCCTGCAGGCGGAAGCTATCCGTTAGCTGGCTTATCGCCTCCAGCTCTACCCCTTTCGACTCAATTTCACCAATCGAACGATACGGATCGGTCGGCTCTTCTTTGGTGGCGATATTGGTCTGATTGATGCGGAATACCGAGGCGCTGAACTGGCTGTTCATTCCTTCCGGCTCATACTTCAGCCCGGCTTCCCACTGCTTGCCTTTCATTGGATCCAGCACGTTGCCGTTTTCGTCGGCGAAGCTGGTGGGCGTAAAGGCGGTGGAGTAGCTGATGTACGGGGCAAACCCGTTATCGAACAGATACAGCAGCGCGGCGCGGGTGCTGAAGTTGTTCTTATCCAGATCGCTGCGCGTTTGATTAAACTTATCGATGTTGGAGACGCTGACCTGGTCGTAGCGCCCGCCGAGGGTCAAACGCCAGCGCTCCCAGGACATTTGATCCTGTAAATAGTAGCCGGTCTGGCGCAGCTTGTGCTTCTCGCGGCTATACATGGTGATGTAATCCGGCTTCGCGCCGTAGACCGGATTAAAGGCGTCGATGGCCGGGAATGCGCCATAGTAGCCGGTGGTGTCGTTGCTACGGTCCTGATAGTCGATCCCTATCAGCAGGCGATGGTTAACGGCCCAGGTATCGACGCTGCCGTCGAGCTGGTTATCGAGGGTGATGGCGTTCATCTTTTCGTCCGAGCCGGAATAGCCGCGGTTCAGCTCGGTTTCGTTCAGCCAGCCCGCGGCATAAACCTGATTCAGCTCGACTTTGGTATGCAGGTAGCGCAGCTTCTGCCGCACCGACCAGCCGTTATCAAACAGATGCTCGAAGTTGTAGCCGACCATATTTTCGCGGCGATCGTACTTGTCGTAGTCATCTTCTCCCTCGAAGAAGGTGTTAGCGATTTTCTTGCCGTAGTGCGGCACCACGGTACCTTCATAGGGGAGGCCCGAGTGGCTGCCGCCCTCCGGGTCGCGATGCAGATAGGCCATCAAATCAAGGCGCGTCTGGTCGGTGATGCGCCAGGTCAGGCTGGGCATAATCGCGTAGCGCTGCTCTTTTAAGGTATCAAACTGCGAGTCTGCATAGCGGGTCATGCCGCTTAAGCGCGCCGCCACGCGATCGTTATCGTCCAGCGCCCCGGTAACGTCAAACGCTGCCCCGCGCTGGTTGTTATTCCCGGCAAACAGCTTAATTTCTCCGCCGGGATCGAATGAGGGTTTACGCGAGGTGAGGGCGACGATGCCGCCGGGTGAAGAGCGGCCGTACAGCACCGAGGCCGGGCCGCGCACCACTTCGATATTTTCCAGGAACCACGGATCGACCACCAGCGAGCTGTGCGAGTTGGTATCGCCCATCATTTTCAGGCCGTCGAGATAGACGTTATCCAGGCTGCCGTCGGAGAAGCCGCGCAGGACGATATAGTCAAAGCGGTTGGAGGCGCCAATCTGGTTGCTGTAAACCCCGGGGGTATAGCTCACGGCCTGGCGGACGCTGATCGCGCCCTGTTCTTCAAACTGCTCGCGCGTGATAATAGACACCGATTGCGGGGTCTCTATATCCGGGGTGGCAATTTTGGTCGCGCCGCTCTGCATCTGCGAAGTGACCACGATGGTTTCGTTTTTTGTTGTTTCCTGGGCCAGCAGCGGGAAGGCGACGCCGCCGGTCACCCATCCTACCAGTAGCGCCAGGCGAGTTTTCGCAAACATGAACATCTCCAAAGGCATTTCTAATTGTTAATAAGAATTATTACCTTTTTGATGCTGTCTATAGCTATGCGCAATGCCAGGATACGTATGCGCGCTGCCAAAGCCGCTGACTATTTTTCGCAAAAAGGGGAAAAATGGATTAGCCCGGCTTTTGCACATCGCAGGGCGAGATGCCGTAGCGCCGACGAAAAGCGGTAGAGAAGTTGGTGGCGTGCTGGTAGCCCGACATCCAGGCCGCCTGCTGCACGCTATAGCCCTCCAGCAGATAGCTTCTTGCCCGCGCCAGGCGGCAATCGCGCAGGTAGTCAAAAACCGAACAGCCGTAGGCCTGGCGAAACTTACTGCGCAAGCTGCTGGAGCTCATCGCCGCCCGCTGGGCCAGCTCATTGAGGGTGTAGTCGTTTTCCGGCGCCTGCTCCAGCAGGCGGCGAACTCTCTCCAGCCGCTGCTGTTCGCCGCCCGCCGGGGCGACGTGCTTCGCGCTTTCATCCTGACAGACGCTCAGCCCATGGCCGAAGAGCTGCAGGATAAGTCCTTCCAGCATCAGCTGTCGGGACACGCGACTCAGCGCGCTCTGCTGCGCGTACTGCAGTCCGCTCAGCAGAAAACCCGGTATCTGCCAGATAAGCGTTGGCGTCTGGCACCTTTCCCACTCGCGCATCAATGAATCGAGCAGGCCATCGCGCCAGGTGCCGTCCGGGTAGAGTCCGAGGGAGAGCGTACGGAGCCGGCTGTCGGCATCGTGGCGGGCGCGCATGGCCTGATGTTCGCTAAGGCGCGAGGTGAAGGCCATCCCGGAACGCACCAGGTGCTGCTCCCCGTTGAGGGTCAGCGCGACGCAGCCTTCCAGCACCACCAACATATAGAGCGGGCTACTGTGGCGGGAGGTGGTCTCATAAGGCTGCAATACGTGAACATCAGAATGGGTGACGCACATGCCGCAGGGCAGGGTCAACTCTTCCACATCTCCCCGCAGCACCGGGCTGGCGTGCGGAGGCTCCGGCTTTTGCAGCAGCTGCGGGAAGCGGTAGTCGATACCGTATCGTTCACCAAACGCCATAAACTCGCTGACGGAGAAGGTTTTCCTCAGCGCCTGGCGGGCGGGTTCGTTCTGCGTAGTTGTCTTGTTCATGCGGTTTTCGGCACCGGAGAGGGCGTCATCGGATGACGTCACCTTATCACTGCGCGGGCAGGGCGACAATAAAGATGAGAATCATTATCAACTTTTGCGCTGCGGCACAGAAGGCGCGCGGACGGCCGCTATCCGTGCGCCAGCGGCAGGGATCAGGCGTCGGCGTTGTCCAGCGGCCAGGAGTCGAACAGGTAGCCGTCGAAGTAGATATCATCGACGTTGGAGAACTCCAGCAGGCGGCGTTTGACGTTTTCCAGATGCTGCCACATGGCAAGCTTGGCCGCCCGGGCGTCTTTTTTGATTAAGGCGGCGAGGATCCGTTTATGATCCACCAGCCACTCCTGGCGGTAGTGGGTATCGCCGAGATGGCGGTGCAGCTGGATCCACATGGGGTTATTTTCCCGCCACTGCCATGACTGCCTGAACAGCTCGACCAGCATACTGTTGTGGGTCGCTTCGGCAATGGCCAGATGAAACTGCATATCGCCGCTTTCGGAGCCGCCCGGCGCGCTGCTGGCCAGCTCGCGCTCTTCCAGCTGCAAAGCCTGGCGCATTTTGATGATATCTTCCCGGGTTGCCTGCAGGGCGGCAAATTCGGCGATATTGCTCTCCAGCAGCTGGCGGGCCTGCAGCAGTTCAAACGGACCTGCATCATTGCAATGATTGATGTCCGCGCTCTCCGCCGCGCCTTCTCCGACGGCGTTATCGAGCACGTAGATCCCGGCGCCGCGGCGCACTTCGACCAGCCCTTTAATCTCCAGCATGATCAGCGCCTCGCGGACCACGGTGCGGGTCACGTCCAGCATCTCGGCGATTTCACGTTCCGGCGGTAAGCGATCGCCGGGGTTATAGGGCGTCTGGACGATCAGATTGCGGATCAACGCGCCGACTTCCTGATAGGGTCTGTGCTGAGAAGTTTGTGATTTCATGATGTTATGTTGTGAGATGCGATAGCCCGGTGGCTGACTATAGCATCTGGCCAGGGGGTTGGCACCTCCCCGTGCGCGGAGAGTGGGAAAACGGGTCAACCACATTGGTGTGCAGTTGACCCATGGCAGGACAGAGCGTTACAGGCCGCCGCCGAGCGCCGCAACGCACTCGCGGGCGCCGCGTTCGCACAGCGCGTGGTAAGCCTGCGTCACCGCCGCAATAAAATCGCTATTGTCCGGCAGATCGTGGGCAAAAATTCCGCTTAACGCCAGCAGCGCGGCGACGCGTTCTGCGCCCTGAAAACGCTGGTTGATCTGTTGGATCTCCGCCAGCAGCGGGTCGACGACATCAATAGGCTGCCCCCGCTCGTCGATGCCCTGGGTATAGCGCATCCAGCCCGCCACGCCGAGCGCCAGATGGCGCCAGCTGCTGCCGTTTTGCAGATGCAGACGGATGGGATCCAGCAGGCGCTGCGGCAGCTTCTGGCTACCGTCCATGGCGATCTGCCAGGTACGGTGGCGCAGCGACGGGTTGCTGAAACGGGCAATCAGCAGCGTGGCGTAGGCCTGGAGATCGGTGCCTTCCGGCATGGAGAGCGTCGGCGCCTGCTCCTGCATCATCAGGGCGAAAGCCGCTTCACGATAGGCCGGGTTGGTCATGGTATCGGCGATGGTTTCATAGCCGCCGAGATAGCCAAGATACGCCAGGAAGGAGTGGCTGCCGTTGAGCATCCGCAGCTTCATCATTTCAAACGGCACGACGTCTTCAACAAACTGCGCGCCGACTTTATCCCACGCCGGGCGGCCGCTGACGAAGCTATCTTCAATCACCCACTGGCGGAACGGTTCGCAGGCGATGGCGCACGGATCGTAGACCCCAAGCTGGTCGGCAATCTCCTGCAGCGTTTCCGGCGTCGCCGCGGGTACGATGCGGTCAACCATGGTGCACGGGAAGGTGGCATGGGCTTCAATCCACGCCGCCAGCAGCGGGTCGCGCGCCTGGGCCAGGCCAAGCACCGCCACTTTCGCCACGTGGCCATTCTCGCGGACGTTATCGCAGGACATCACCGTAAAGGCCTCAAGCCCCTGCTCACGGCGCAGGCGCAGCGCTTCGACGATATAGCCTATGGCGGATTTCGGCGTCGTCGGGTTGGCGAGGTCGTGTTGAATCAGCGGGTTGTTGAGATCGAGCTGGCCGCTGGCCGCATCGGTGCAGTAGCCTTTTTCAGTGACCGTCAGGGAGACGATTGCCGTGTGCGGACGCGTCATGGCGCGCAGAATGCCGTCACAGCCGTCGATTTCCGGATGCAGCGCCTCTTTCATCGAACCGATAATTTTCAGCGCGGTGCTGTCAGCGCCTTTTTCCGCCACCGTGTAGAGCAGCTGCTGATTTTTCAGCTGTTCAATCAGAACGCGATCGTTGCCCGGCATCAGGTTGACTTCGCAGATGCCCCAGTCGCTGTCGCTGGTTTCCAGCAGATGATGGGTATAAAGCGCCTGATGCGCGCGGTGAAATGCGCCGCAGCCCAGGTGAACGATGCGGGATTCCAGGCGAGAACGATCCCACGCGGGGCGCGTCACCGGCAGGTTGCTGTCGGCAATGGTTGCAGTCATAGCAAACTCCAGAGTGGGCCGCAAAAGGCGGCCGAAGAGGTAAAGGCGGGACGTCGGCCCCGCCAGTCAGGAATTAGCGGCTAAAAAAAGCGCGCTGAATCGCCAGCTCGACGCCGCGAACTTCAGCCAGCCCTTTCAGGCGACCAATCGCGGAATAGCCGGGGTTGGTTTTCTTTTTCAGATCGTCGAGCATCTGGTGGCCGTGGTCAGGACGCATAGGGATAAGATCCTCTTTGCCTTCCGCTTTACGGCGGTGCTCTTCTTCAACAATCGCTTTCACCACTTCGTACATGTCCACGTCGCCGTGCAGGTGAGCGGCTTCGTGGAACGTTTTCGGGTTCTCTTCGCGCAGCGTAGAGCGCAGATGGGTGAAGTAAATGCGCGGGCCGAACTGCTTAATCATATCCACCAGATCGTTGTCGGCGCGGACCCCGTAGGAGCCGGTGCACATGGTAAAGCCGTTAGCCATGCTGTTCACCGTGTCGACCATCCACTGCATATCTTCAATGGTCGAGACGATGCGCGGCAGGCCGAGAATCGGGCGCGGCGGATCGTCCGGGTGTACCGCCATACGTACGCCAACCTCTTCGGCGACGGGGATAATCGCTTTCAGGAAGACGGCGAAATTCTCGCGCAGCGCGGCTTTATCAATATCTTTATAGGTGGCAAGGTGCTGGCGGAACTGGTCGAGGGTATATCCCTCTTCCGCGCCCGGCAGACCGGCGATAATGTTGCGGGTCAGGCGCGCTTTATCTTCATCGCTCATGGCGGCGAAACGCTGATTCGCCTGAGCGACCTCTTCGGCGGTGTAGTCCGCTTCCGCGCCCGGACGCTTGAGGATATGCAGTTCAAAGGCGGCGAATTCAATTTGATCGAAACGCAGGGCTTTGGAGCCATCCGGCAGGACGTATTCCAGGTCGGTACGGGTCCAGTCAAGGACCGGCATAAAGTTGTAGCACACGGTACGGATGCCGCACTGGGCCAGATTGCGCAGGCTCTGCTGGTAGTTAGCGATCCACTTCGCGTAGTTGCCGGTATGGGTTTTGATCTCTTCGTGAATCGGTACGCTTTCGACCACCGACCATACCAGCCCGGCGGCTTCCACGATGGCTTTACGCTTGAGGATTTCGTCAACCGTCCACACTTCACCGTTCGGGATATGGTGCAGGGCGGTAACCACTCCGGTCGCGCCCGCCTGACGGACGTCAGCTAAAGTGACCGGATCGTTAGGGCCATACCAGCGCCATGTCTGTTCCATGCTTAACCTCTTTCACGTTATTGACCTGCTTCAGGCCGCTGCTTTGATGGTAGCGTCGGTTCCGGTCAACCATCGTAACGGAGGGGAAACCAGACGATATGGCGTATAAATTCCTCCAATTGGTCGAACATGTCAACCATGAATGGCAAATTGGTAAACCAAAGTGTGACGGAGATGCGTGAAGGGGAGGGAACGTTAAACAGGGCGGCATTGTTAGACCGCCACGGGGCGCGGGCTGATTCTGCTGGCGTTAGCGTTAAGCATTTTTCATGTACTTCAAGAGATTACTCAGAACCGGGGAAGTGGAATTCTTCATGGGCATAGGGTCAGTGCGCGGCGGGTAGCGTCGTGTTGCGAAATGGTTAACCAATGTACCAAACCTATCGACCAGAAGAACGGAGGCGGTCATTGATGCCGGCCGGAGCGCGTACGGACTCGCAGCAGATCACACTTTTTGATTATTACGATTTCCATATAAAAACTACGTGTTATCATTCCGCTGGTAAATACCTTTTCAACTCTCACCGAGGCTTTGATGCTGGAGAATGTCATCATCAGATAATCAGCTTCCCGACCTTTTCAGGCCGGACTGGTTATCGCTGCGCTTAAACCTTACGCGAACACCTGCGGGTGTTGGCTCGTTTTTACGCATGATGATTAACAGGTTTCTTCAGTATGAATCTATCCCGTCAGGAACAACGTACCTTACACGTTCTCGCTAAAGGTGGCCGGATCGCGCACATCCGCGATGCATCAGGCCGCGTCACCTCTGTTGAATGCTACAGCCGCGAAGGGCTCCTGCTCAGCGACTGCACGCTCGCCGTTTTTAAAAAACTCAAAACCAAAAAGCTGATTAAGTCCGTCAACGGACAGCCCTACCGCATCAATACCACCGGGCTGAATAACGTCCGCGCACAGCTGGACAATCGCTAAGGAGCCTCTGATGACAAACCACAGCTTCACTTTTCATGTCGCCTCTGAAGGCGATACCGATGACATTCTCGACGTCGAAACCCGGGCTTTCGGCTACAGCAAAGAGGCCAGGCTGGTGGCCGATTTGCTCAACGATGAGAGCGCCTGCCCGACGCTATCGCTGCTGGCCAGGCATAACGGAGAGGCGGTTGGGCATATTTTATTCACCCGGGCGACGTTCAAAGGGGAGCCGGACTCGCCGATGATGCACATCCTTGCTCCCCTGGCGGTGGTGCCGGAATACCAGGGCGTGGGCGTTGGCGGAGAGCTTATCCGGCACGGCATTGAGCAGTTGAAAGCAATGGGAAGCCAGATGGTATTTGTTCTGGGCCACGCCGCTTACTACCCCAGGCACGGGTTTGAGCCAGGCGCGGGAGATAAAGGCTATCCGGCGCCTTATCCGATTCCCGAGGCGCATAAAGCCTGCTGGATGCTGCAGCCGATTTCGTCTCAGCCGCTGGGACGAACGGGCCAGATACAGTGCGCCCGGGCGTTAATGAAACCCGAGCACTGGCGCGAGTAATCAATAAGGAGATGATGATGACTATTGGCACGATTATTACAGGTTCCAGGCATATCGCGTTGTCATCCCGGGAGCGCAAAATCCCCTGGGATGAACCGGCTTTTAGCCAGCGTATGCTGGAGAACCATCTGTCGCAGGAGCACGACTGGGCCAGCCGCAGGCGGGCGGTTATCGAACAACAGGTCGCGTGGATTGCCGGACAGCTACCCGCCGGCGCGCGCATTCTGGACCTCGGCTGCGGGCCGGGCTTTTACACCCGCCTGCTGGCGGAGCGCGGCTTTTACTGTACGGGCGTGGATTTTTCGCCGGCGTCGATCGTCTGGGCCCGGCAGCAGGCGCAGGCGGCCGGGCTGGATATTACCTATCACCAGCAGGACGTTCGCGAGTACGCGCCGGAAACCCAGTTTGATTTCATTATGATGACCTTCGGTGAACTGAACGTGTTCAGCGCGGCTGAGGCCCGCTCGCTGGTTCATCGCTGCGCGCAGTGGCTGGTTCCGTGGGGAAAGCTGCTCATCGAGGTTCATACCTATGCAGAGGTTAAACGTCAGGGAATGGCCGATCCCGGCTGGCAGCGCTGTCCGCAGGGGCTGTTTCTTGATGTTCCGCACCTGCTGCTGACGGAGCACGCCTGGGATCCGGCGGCGCAAACCAGCTCCACGCGGTTTATGGCGATTGAAGAGAGCGGCAAGGTGACGCGCTTCGGCAGCCGGATGACCGCCTGGCACGATGACGCTTATCTCGACCTGCTGCGCACGGCGGGTTTGACCACCATTACCCGCCCGGATGAGGCGGAATGGCCGGTCAGCGAAACCTTTACCGGCAAGCTGTACGCGCTGCTGGCCGAAAAAAACGTTCCTGATTCTCTTTCCGCAAAACCCATAAAAGGAATTCAACCATTGGATATTCCACGTATTTTCACCATTAGTGAAAGCGCTCACCGCATCCATAACCCGTTTACGCCGGAAAAATACGCCGCCCTTGGCCGCGCGCTGCGAATGAAGGCCGGAACCCGGATACTCGACCTTGGCAGCGGTTCGGGGGAGATGCTCTGTACCTGGGCGCGCGATCGCGGCATTCGCGGCATCGGCGTCGACATGAGCGCGCTGTTCAGCGAGCAGGCTAAGCTGCGGGCAGAAGAGCTCGGCGTTGCCGACCGCGTGACGTTTATTCACCAGGACGCCGCCGGTTATGTGGCCGAGGAAAAATGCGACATCGCCGCCTGCGTGGGCGCGACCTGGATCGCCGGCGGCGTCGCCGGGACTATCGAGCTGCTGAGCAAAAGCCTCAAGCCCGGCGGTATGCTGCTGATCGGCGAACCGTACTGGCGCCAGGTACCGGCAACGGAAGAGATAGCACAGGCCTGTGGCGCCTCTTCGCTCGCCGACTTTCTGACGCTTGCCGATCTGGTCTCCTCTTACGATGCGCTTGGCTATGACCTCGTCGAAATGGTGCTGGCGGACCAGGAAGGTTGGGACCGCTACGAAGCGGCGAAATGGCTCACCATGCGCCGTTGGTTAGAGGAAAACCCCGATGATGAGTTTGTGCCAGAAGTCCGGGCGGAGCTGACGATGGCGCCAAAACGCCATACGACTTATACGCGCGAATACTTTGGCTGGGGCGTGTTTGCGTTAATCAAGCGGTAGTTGAAATACCCGGCATAGCAGGAAGGCTATGCCGGGATCAGGGGGGCAGAACCGCAGGAAAGGGCGTCCCTGGGTGTTCTCTTGTCAGTTTACGCATTGCCCAGGACAGCAGCCTGTTAGCGGCGAACTGGCCATATTCATTACGTTTTCAGGATAATTTCTTGGGGATTTCTGGCACTGAATGCACGTCAATTTGACTCTGCGTACTCCGTCGCTAATTATTTTTTTCCGGGCTCACAACCATCCAGACAGCAATACCTATAATGATCGCCCCGATAACAAAACCATTGTTAATGGTTTCGTTCAGTACCATGTATCCCCATAGCACGCCAAATGGAGGAATTAAAAAGGTCACTGTGAGTGAACGTAAGGGGCCGATATCAGCGATAAGCCGGAAATAGAGTATGTAGGCAAATGCGGTACAGATCGCTCCTGCGGCAATAACGCTTATCCATGCCTCTTGCTGTAACCAGTTAACGGTCGGTCCACTATGGGTGCTCCATATAAAAAAGGGTAGCAAAAAAAAGGACGCACCTATCTGACTACCGAAGGCCACGATTTTAGGATCGAGTCCACCTTTATTTGAAATCCAGCTACGCGTCAGAAAACCGGCGATCGCATAGCAACTGGTCGCGATGAGGCAGGCAATAACGCCGGCAATTTGTTTCTCAGCTGACAGGGGTTCACCAATTGTGGCGATCGCGATGATCCCGACAATGCCCAGGAGCATGCCAGCCCATTTTCTGAATGTTAATTTCTCTGCAAAAAATGCAAACCCAATCACCGCCCCCATCAACGGCGTTGTTGCATTCAGAATGGCTGAATACCCAGCCGGTAACCATTTGGCAGCCAGGCAATACATCAGGAAGGGTAATCCAGAATTAATGACGCCAAGCATCACAGAGGACTTAAATTTATCTTTAAAGTCAAAAGAAGATTTAAAGATAAATAAAATAACCGCGAGTCCTGTGAAACCAAAAAAGACGCGCAAAAAAGCCGTGTTAATAGCGCCAAACTGCGGTACGGCTATACGCATAAAGAGAAAACTCGCGCCCCAGATAGCGGCGAGCAACAATAACCGAAGATAATCAGCAATGCGCATAGCGGTTCCTTTTATTTGAATGAGAAGTCACAACGCAACTGTGAAACAGGGCGGGCGTACTGACAAACAAGATTTTTGTTTATACTTAAGCTTTTCTAATTCATGAAGTCGTGTAGCCGATGAAAATGCCACCTTTACATGCGCTTATGTGTTTTGAGTCTGCGGCAAGGCTGATGAGTATGAAAGCGGCTGCCGATGAGTTATGCGTGACATCCAGCGCGGTCAGCCAACAGATTGCTAAGCTGGAAAGCATGACGAACAGCCGGTTGTTCATACGTAGTCCTCGCCGTCTCGAACTGACAACCGAAGGACGCATCTATCTGCGGGCGATAAGGCCGGCTTTCAATCAGATAGCAGAAGCAACACAGCGCTTAATGAATGAAGGAAAGGCAAACAAAGTGACGGTCAGTTGCACAAGTGGTTTTGCCATCCAATGGCTCCTGCCGCGGCTGCCTGCATTTGAAAAAGCTAACGCGGGCGTGGAAGTGCAAATCAGTACCACCAACAGGCAGGTTGATTTACTGTCTGAAGGGATTGATTTCGCCATCCGACACGGGGCTGGTGACTATCCCGGGCTGGAGTCTGAGTGCCTGATAAACGATAAACTCCTCCCGGTCTGTAGCCCCCGGTTAATCGCATCAGAGGACGAGCTCTCATCACCGGGCGATATGGCTGAATACACGCTGCTGCACGATGAACACAGGCTGGACTGGGCTCTCTGGTTTCGTGCTCTGGGTATTAGCAATTTGAAGACAGACACGGGGCCCGTTTTCATCGATTCCAACGGCGTGATTGAGGCCGCAATCGCGGGCAAAGGTATCGCGCTCGTGCGCAGTTCTCTTATTTGTGAAGAACTGAAGAGTGGTTTGCTGATTAACCCGCTAAAAATACCGGTTGATACGCCGATTGCGTACTATCTGGTGTACGACGAGTCCGCGGTCTTGCAGAAGATATGCCGGCGTTTCCGTGACTGGATAACCACGACCGCGACCAAAGAATTTCCCGCGATAGACAAGAGGGCTATATAAAGAAGCTGACCCCAGTTCTGTCCGTACTCCCTCTGAATTCCCTATGACGTGGGGGGAGAAATGGGGAGATAATCTCCTCTCCCCCTGGAAAGACATGTGTCTGGTCGTTGATTCCGGTGCGCTAAAGCGTTGAGAGGCTGCGTATTGCTGAATAGAGCAGACCTGACGGCGGCAGCCCGTTTTATCAGAATTTGACGGTCACCTGATTGCCGAGCACCCAGGCGTTTTTAATCTCTTCGCTTCCTCCCGGATGAACGAGCAGCTGCAGGTTAGGGCGCACGGTCAGCCATGGCGTCGCGCGAAAGCTATAATGCAGCTCTGCGGCATACTCGGCTCTGCGAACCGGAACATACAGAGGGTTATCATAATCATCGATCCCCCGCATCTGGTTCAGGAGCTGCGCCCGACGGGCGACTCTGTCGTTGGCGTGCATTTTACTGACGCCGAAGCTGATAAAGTCCTGCGGACGGCTGGCGAAAGGGCCTTGATAAATGGCGCCGGCCTGAATCTGATAGTCCATTGTCGCCGTATCTTTATCATTCATTGCCAGATGCCCGAAAAGGCTAAGGCCACGTTGGCGCTGGCTGCTCGAGTAGGTCAGCTGCTGGACGACATAGAGATAACCTCCGTAGCGGCCGTCGTGTCGCCGGGCGGCCTGGTGCGTGAGCACATAGGGATCGCCATTGTCATCATCCAGCACATCATTGGCGTCCGCCGTGTTATACCATCCCCCGAGTTTCCAGATGCCGGGGAGTTTTGCCGCGCCGAGAGTAGGTCGATATCCCAGTTCAAAAAGGTACATGTACCCCAGATGCCCGGTACCATCCAGCTGGAAGCTTCCGTGGCGGGTGGCGTAGGCAGGATTGTACTGAAACGCGCCGGCCTGGACGTAAAGCGCCGGGGCAGGGCTGTATTTGATGCGGCCACCCCACTGGCCTATGGGGGTGTTATACCAGACGCCGCTGCCGTGGCCGGCTAAAGAGCCGCACAGCGACAGGTTTTGAAAAAAGCAGCCGTTGTTATCAAAATCCTCTCCCGACGGCATCAGGCCCACCTTGAGATCCAGCTTCTTATCCCACCCGGTTTTTTTGAACCAAAACTGCGTCGCGTGCCATGTTTGCCCCCGACCGTAGTTGCTCTGAACACCGGAGCCTATTACCGGCGCGCGCGGATCCTGAAGGCGATCCTGAGTCAGATCTCGCCCGTTACGATTATTCACCGACGCTTTAAATTCACCGTCGTGAATACCTAAAATCTTTTCCAGATCCATATTTACGCCGAGAATATACTGGTCGCTGTAGCGCAGGGTTTTATCGCGATCGTAACCGCCGGAGATATTCGTGGCCGTCATTGCGCTATATTCCAGCGTAAAATCATAACCATGACGGCGCAGATCCGTACGCACGCCTCCCCATTCTCCGGTCATGTTTTTTGCGGTGGGAGAAAAAAGCGTCTCGTTGGCCAGCGTCTGTAAAGGGTGTAGTAAAGCCAGCAGCATCGTGCCGCTGTGGATGAGTTTGTTCATGTTTTTACCGCCTGTTAATGATCCAGGTCTATGAATAATTCCCGGTAAGGCGCAGCTGAATCAGCCGGCTGCGCCGACCTCCCGTCAGAGGTGGCTCCGTGTTTCCTGGAGCCACAGCCGTCTATGGCGACAGCTCTTCTAACGATTTTCCTTTGGTTTCAATGGCAAAAAGCCAGGTAATTAAGCCACCAATCAGCGCAATGACCGCGAAAGTGATAAACACAAAGCGGATCCCGAAGCCGCTGACGATAAAACCGACCATCAGTGGGCCGATGGATGACCCCGCCCGGAGCCATGCGCTGGAATACGCGGTGCCGATAGCGCGCAGTCGGGTGGGGTAAAGCTCTGCCGCGTACAGATAAAGCGAGAAAGCGATGGTCTGCAGAATGGCGTAGGTCAGGCTGCCCAGAATCAGAATTTCAACGGCGGATTTCGCGCCCAGAACGGAGAGCGTAATCAGCGGAACGATGGCCAGTAAAAAGGCCCATGTGTACCAGCGTTTGCGCCCGACGCGGTCGATCATCAAGGCGCAGATCACTGAAGCCACGACGCCGCAGGAAGAGGTGATCCAGCCGTAGGCCAGACTGGTATCGAGGGAGAGGTTAAACCAGGTTTTGTAGAGGGTTGGAAACCAGGTGATCATTCCGTTGTTGACGCTATAAACCGTCAGCCACAGTCCCCAGAGCATAAAGGTGCGGGATTTATAGATACCGCCAAAGAGGGCCTTAACCCCTTCCGGAGCCGCTTTTTGCACCGCGGGGGCTTTTATTTCCGGTTCGGGCAACGTCATCCCGCGCCTGATGACCTCTGATTCCAGCGTCGATACGATGCTGTCCGCTTCCTTCAGCCTCCCTTTTGCTGTCAACCAGCGCGGTGATTCCGGCATCAGCCAGCGCAGGGGAACGGTCAGCGCGGAGGGGACTAAGCCAATTAAAAACATGACCTTCCAGCCATAGATGGGTACCAGAAAATACCCCACCAATCCGGCAAACATCATGCCGATAGGGAAAATCACTTCATACAACAAAAAGAAACGCCCGCGCTTTTTGGCACCGACAAATTCATTGATATAGGCGCTGGCAACGGGGACTTCCGCACCGATACCCACCCCCTGTAAAAAGCGAATAACAAGAATTGACCAGCCGTTCCAGGCAAAAAGGCAGGCCGCATCCATGAGTACGAACATGATGATGGTGATACGCAATACGCCGATACGGCCTATTTTTTCCGCCAGCGAGCCGAAAAACAGGGCGCCGCACAGCTGGCCCACGTAGCTGGCCGCAATAATAAGACCGACAAACGTCGGCGTGAGACCCCACTCCTGGGTAAGCTGGGGGAGCGCAAATGCGATTGCAATAATGGTATAGGCATCGAAAAACGTCGATAAGCCGACGATAACGCGGATCGCTTTCAGCCGTCGGGTGATGGGGAGGCGTTCCAGCCTTGCCAGCAGCGCGTCTGGCGTGGACGCCGTTCCGCTGGCAACGGCGTAATCTGAAGCAATGGCCTGAGTTGACATAGTATTACCCTGTTAAACGTTGTCTGGGGCATACACGTAAGGTTCTGAATAACCACAGGGCAACGAACCCTTATTCATCGACGTGCTGCATATAATGCTGTCCTGATGTGTTTATGATAACGTTACTGCAATCGATTTCACTTGCAGCTAATCCTTTGCTGGATTCGCCGCTAAGTCAATTACGCCTGTTGTATAAATGTCGAGCAGTTCACAATCTGAAAAAACTCACGCGCAAAAAGGCGAAGCGGCGAATGCAAAGCAAAATGGATAAGAAATGTGAATTAACGACCAGCCGAATGAACCCGGCAAAGTGAAGCACCATTCCTTTTGTCCGGGCGAGGTTTGACGTAAGATCCTTTAACCCCACGGTTTGCACGATGGTATCCGTTGAACGGGCAACACGGATTTTTACCCGCATTGATGAGTTGGAGCAGCAGATGGATCAAGAAAGTGAACTGAACGATTTGCCGGAAAAAAAGCTGGCGACAATGCGGGATGTTGCTCGCGCTGCGGGCGTGAGCGTCTCGACCGTTTCGCGCGTACTCGATGAACGGTTACCCACCTCGCGCAGCGCCTCGGCAGAGAAAATTCGCCAGGTGGCCCGTGAGCTGGGCTACCGTCGGGACTATGTTGCTTCCAGCCTGCGCCGGGGCGATACCGGAACGCTTGGCGTCCTGGTGCCGAGGCTGACCGATGCCGTTACGGCGATGCTTTTCGAAGAGATAGCCAGGGCGGCGGCCAGGCGAGGCTATTTCGCGATCGTTGCGACCTGCGGTGATAGCAAGGATCAGGAGAAAAACGCCGTGGAATCGCTGCTGGATCGCCGCGTGGATGGGTTGATCATGTCCACCTGCCGGCTGGACGATCCTTTGCCGCAAACCCTGCGTGAACGGGATGTGCCCCACGTTCTGGCGCTGCGTACCGACGGTTTTAGCCCCTCATCGGTCGGGGACGATGAGCTTGGCGGCTATCTGGCTACCCGACACCTGATTGATTTAGGCCACCGCGATATTGGCCTGATTGGCGGCCCTGATTTTGCCTCCAACGCGCGCAACCGGCGTAAGGGCTTTGAGCGGGCAATGCAGGAAGCCGGGCTCAGGATCGAAGCGGAATGGTGCTGTCATTCAGATTTTAATATCGCCTCGGGGGAGCAGCAGGGAATGAAAATTCTCAGCCAGCCTCATCGCCCGAGCGCGCTATTTGCCGTCAATGACGAGCTGGCGATCGGCGTCCTCGCGGCCGCGCACCAGCAGGGGCTGGTGATTGGCGAAGATCTCTCCCTGGTCGGCTACAATGATATTCCCCTGGTGAGCAGACTGCCCGTGGCGCTGACCTCGGTCAGAACGCCGCTGGAGCATATCGCCAGCAATGCGGTTGATATGTTATTGAATCCAGAGATAAATAATAATATGCGGATTACCACGCCTTCCCTTATTCCCCGTAAGTCTACCGCGTCTCCACGTAAATAATCCCCCTGCGATCCTCCCCGACTTTCCAGGAGAAAGCGGGGAGGGTTGAATTTTGTATAACGGATCTCATCCCGGATGCAGATCGCGGTTTAGTTTGTGATCTGCGTTGCATTTTTAACCAACATGGCGTTGACGGTTTTATTTTTGAGGTTCAATGTCAACGTCGTGAAAACGATTGCAGAAACGATTTCACTTCCGTTTCAAAGAATCGCTTAACCGTAAACAAATGCTTACTCATCAAGGGGATATTTATGATTAACATCGATCTGAGAGGTTTGACTCCGGCTCCGGTTACACCCTTCACTCGCGATGGACGCGTAGACTATGATGCCATTCAGCGCCTCGGCAGCTGGCTGGGCAGCATCGACGGGGTGAAAGGTCTGGTGGTGCTGGGACACGCAGGGGAGGGGACTTTTCTGACCCAGGAAGAGCAGGCGAATGTGATCCGCGCATTTGTGAAGTCCGTGGATGATAAGCTTCCGATTATTGCCGGCATCACCGGGGAAGGGACGGAAGTGGCTGCGCTGGAGGCGAAGCGCGCCGTTGCCGCCGGCGCATCCGCCGGTTTGCTCTATCCTTCCCACGGCTGGCTGCGCTTTGGCTATCAGGATGGCGCGCCTCAGGATCGCTACCGCGTGGTGTACGAAGAAAGCGGCCTGCCGCTGATTCTTTTCCAGTATCCGGATGTCACTAAAGCTACCTACAACCTGAAAACGCTGCTGGATATCTCCGCGCAGCCGGGCGTATTTGCCATGAAGAATGGCGTACGTAATATGCGCCGCTGGGATACCGAAATTCCGGTTATTCGCCGCGAGCGTCCGGATCTGCAAATCTTAAGCTGCCACGATGAATATCTGCTGCATACCGCCTTTGATGTGGATGGCTTCCTGGTCGGCTACGGCAATATCGCGCCTGAGCCGTTAATTGAAATGATTAAGGCGGGTAAAGCGGGCGATTACGTTAAAGCGCGTGAGCTGCACGACCGACTGCTGCCGGTGACCAAAAGCGTCTACCACCGCGGTTCGCACATGGAAGGTACCGTGGCCCTTAAACATGCTCTGGTTGCGCGCGGGATCCTTGAACATGCCACCGTTCGCTCTCCGCTGCTGCCGCTCGAAAATGGCGCTGAAAAAGAGATCCACGACGCCATGCGCGCCGCTGAGCTGGGCCGCGTCGGTTAATTTATTCTGCGTCTGTTGTTAATCCGCAATGCAGAGATATCGCTTACTGTATTGCGGATCATCGGTTACTTCGCCCCGGTATTTTTTGCTGCTCTTCATCATAACGTCGGGGCTTTCACCTCTGTATATTGCTGGGTGATTTATGAAACTATTAAGCTTTCGCGTTAATGATAAAAACAAATATGGCCTGGCGACCGCTGACGGCGTCATCGATCTGCAGGCGCGGTTTCCTCAATATGGCAGCCTGCTGGAATTTATACCGCATCTTCATCTTGTTGATACTCTGCCGCCGTCTGCGAAACAGGCGAACTATTCTTTCGACGAGATCGCTTTCCTGCCGGTCATTACTGAACCGAAAAAAATTATCTGCGCTGGCGTGAATTATCGCGATAAAAACGCTGCTGGTGACGAGAAGCCCTCTAACCCAGTGCTATTCATCCGCTTTGCGGATTCACAGACCGGGCATCTGGCACCGCTCCTCAAGCCGGAACGCAGCAATGAGTTTGACTATGAAGGCGAAATGGCGCTGGTGATGGGCCGTGGAGGACGCAATATACCAGAGCAGGAGGCGCTGCATTATGTTGCCGGCTACAGCTGCTATATGGATGGCTCCGTGCGCGACTGGCAGCATGCCTGCTTTACCGGCGGCAAAAACTGGCCAGCGACGGGCGGCTTCGGCCCCTGGCTGGTGACCGCGGACGCTATCCCCGACCCGCAAAATCTGAATATTACCACCCGACTGAATGGCCAGACGGTGCAGCAGGATAATACGGGCAGCATGTTGTATTCAATTGCCGAACTCATTGCGTATATCAGCACCTTCAGCGCGCTCTCTCCGGGGGATGTCATTCTGACCGGCACGCCCGGAGGCATCGGAAAAAAACGTACCCCGCCGCTCTTTATGCAGCCCGGGGACAGGGTGGAAGTCGAGATTGAGCAGATCGGATGCCTGATGAATAGCGTGCGCAGCGATGCCGCGGTAGCGCGATAAGTTATCGTTTTGTATCCAAAAACAGGGTGAGAGCGCGTTTGCCCGGCGGCCAGGACTTGCAGGCCATTTAATCATGTAAAGGGTTAATGCCGGACAGGGAGCGGTGGAGGCAATGTATGATATTGGTTCAGTTTCTGGTGGTGCTGCTGTTTCTGTACATCGGCATGCGGGTCGGGGGGATCGGCGTGGGGTTTGCCGGCGGCGCCGGCGTGATTGTCCTCAGCGCGCTCGGCGCCACGCCGGGTGATATGCCGATGCTGGTTATCGTATTTATCATGGTGGTGATCGTGGCGATTGCCGCCATGCAGGAGGCCGGCGGTATTGAATACCTTGTTGACCTCACCGAGCGCCTGCTGCGCCGTTATCCGCGATTGTTAGTCATCACCGCGCCGCTTTCCACCTGGCTATTAACCATGATGGCCAGCACCGGGCAGGTCTCTTTTGCCTGTATGCCGGTTATTGTCGGCGTGGCGAAAGAGAACAATATAAAACCCACCCGGGCGCTTGCTCTTTCGGTCGGCGCCTCTTTGCTGGGCATTGTGGCGTCGCCCATTTCTGCGGCGGTGATTTTCTTCTCGGGGATTCTGGAAAAGGGCCATTCTGGCTGGGGCTATATTGAGCTTATCGCGGTATCAATCCCGTCCACCTTTCTGGCGCTGCTGGTCACCTCCGTTTTTTACCTGTGCTGGGACAGGATCCGCCAGCAGGATCGGCTCAATGACAATCCGGTTCAGGTGCAGGCAAGGACTGCGCGGGCGATCCCGCCCTGCGCCGGTCGTTCGGTGCTGATTTTTATCGTCGGGCTGGTTGTGGTGCTGGTTTATGCGATTGTCACCAGTCCGAAACTCGGGCTGATTGCCCATCCGGTCATGAGCAGCGGACAGGCGCGGGTAGGGGTGATGATGGGCGTTGCGCTGCTGATTGTGGTGTGCTGCCGGGTTAACGTACACAAGGTCCCGTCCGGCTCGGTGTTTAAAACCGGGATGACCTCCTGCATCTGTATTCTCGGCGTCGCCTGGCTGGGTTCAACCTTTATGGACAGTAATCAACAGTGGTTGCAAAGCGCGGTCTCGTCACACTTGCTGGATTCGCCCATGATGCTGGCCATTATTATTATGGCGGCCTCATGCTTCTTGTATTCTCAGGCGGCTTCCACAAAAATTTTATTCCCCGCCGCGCTGAGTATGGGCGTTGCCCCGGCTATTTTGGTTGCCTGTTTCCCGGCAACGGCTTCTCTTTTTATTCTGCCAAACTATCCGACGCTGCTGGCGGCGGTAGAGCTGGATGATACCGGCTCCACCAGACTGGGCCGACATATTATCGATCACCCTTTTCTGCTGCCTGGCCTGGCATCGGTCCTGCTTTCAATGCTCTTCGCCGCGGGGCTGGCTTATTGGATTCAGTGAATCGCCTGAGGCTTTTACTTTGAATACCTCCGAAAACAAAACGGTTCACCGTCGGTGAACCGCTTTTTTCGATATCAGGCTGCAAGATCTTTCATCACCTGAATAAATGCCTGAGAGACAGATTCTTCTTTATGGTGATGCCCATCCTCAATCACCCAGCGTCCGCCAGTCATCACCGCGGTAATGGGATTAGATGAGCAGGCGAAGATCCAGCGGTTGAGCAGCATCTGGTCTTCTGCGCTGGCGATAAAGGGATTCTGGCTATCCAATACGACCAGATCGGCCCGATATCCTACGCTTAGCTGGCCAATGTTTTGGCCCAGCGCTCTGGCGCCGCCTCGTAGCGCCCCTTGATACAGCACGTTGCCGACGTGAGGCTCGCCTGGGACGATGAGCCGGTTGCGGCGCTGGGCTATCAGGCGCTGCCCGTATTCGAACCAGCGTAAATCCTCGCTGACGCTGACGCTAATGTGGCTGTCGGAACCAATTCCCCAGACGCCGTTATGCTCCAGATATTGTGGGCCAGGGAATATGCCATCGCCGAGATTGGCTTCGGTGGTCAGGCACAGGCCGGCCACCGCACCGGATGTGGCGATCTTCATCGTTTCCTGAGGCGTCAGATGAGTGGCGTGGATCAGGCACCAGCGCGAATCCACGGGGAGATGGTTGTACAGCCACTCCACCGGGCGCTCGCCGGACCAGGCCAGGCAGTCATCCACCTCTTTTTGCTGTTCAGCAATATGAATATGAATCGGCTGCTGGCCAGGATGGCAGGCCAGAATGGCGCCAATCTGCTCCGGCGTAACGGCCCGTAATGAGTGGAAGCACAGACCGGTACGCTGCATTGGCTCGCCGGCCAGCCGCGATGTGAGCGACTCGTACATTGTCAGATAGCTGTCGCTATCGTTGATAAAGCGGCGCTGTCCAACGGAGGGTGGCTGCGCGCCAAACCCGGCGTAACTGTACAGGACGGGCAGCAGCGTCAGGCCGATGCCGGTATGTTTCGCCGCGCTGGCGATACGCAGCGCTAATTCCGTCCGCTCTTTATAAGGCGCGCCGCTGCTGCTGTGATGCAGATAGTGGAATTCGGCGACCGAGGTGTACCCGGCTTTGAGCATTTCGATGTACAGATAGCTGGCGATGGTTTCCAGCTGTTCTGGCGTAATTTTATCTACCAGCCTGTACATCAGATCCCGCCAGGTCCAGAAGCTATCCGACGGATTTCCCGCCACCTCCGTTAACCCGGCCATCGCCCGCTGGAAGGCATGGGAGTGCAGGTTCGGCATACCCGGCACGACGACCCCTTTGATGCGCGTCGCCTGCGGATTCGGCGCTGCGTTCTTTTCCAGCGCGGTTATGATGCCTTCTTCGGACACGGTTATGCCGACATTATTTGCCCAGCCATCAGGCAACAGCGCTTTTTCTGCCAACCAGACTGCCATTTTACCACCTTATTATCAGTGCTAATGTATATACATGTACATATATATACATCTAACAGGTCATAGAGTAAACTGACAACGTCAGCATATGAGGAATGGTTAATGGCGCGTAACGACCTGTCAAATTCGGATTCCATGGATGAGTTACTTGAACATCCCGCCCCCTTTTATGAAAGGGTAAAGGCCATGATCAAAACCAAGATCCACAGCGGGGCATGGCCCGCGAATTACCGTGTTCCTTCTGAAAGCGAACTGGTCACGCTGTTTGGCTATAGCAGAATGACGATTAACCGCGCGTTGCGAGAGCTGACCGCGGAGGGCTTGCTGGTGCGGATGCAGGGGGTCGGTACTTTTGTCGCCGAAATTCGCGGCCAGTCGGCGCTGCTGGACATTAACAATATCGCTGACGAAATCGCCAGCCGTGGCCATCGCCACCACGCCAGAGTCTTCAGACTGACGGAAATCGAAGCCGATGCCCAGCAGGCGTTCAGCTTTGGCATGCAGCAGGGTTGCGGTCTGTACCATTCGCTGATTTGCCATTATGAAAATGGCGTACCGGTTATGCTGGAAGACCGACTGGTGAATATGCAGGTTGCGCCGGACTACCTGCAGCAGGATTTTACACGTATCACGCCGAACGCCTATCTCTCCTCAATTGCGCCGATTGTTGAAGGCGAACACGTTATTGAAGCGGTCAACGTCACGCGGGCCGAGTGTGTTTACCTGGAAATTGATGAACATACGCCTTGTCTGCTGGTCAATCGTCGGACGTGGACCGGCCGTCAGGAGAAGAAAATCGTCACCAGCGTGCGCCTGGTCTATCCCGGTCCGCGTTACCGCCTGGAAGGGAGCATGCGCAAATGATCCGTCTGCTCCCTGCCGGGTTGTATACGGAAATGCCCTGGAAAAACGGCCAGGGCGTGACGCGCGAAGTGGCCCGCTATCCGGAAGCGGGGGAATATGACTGGCGTATTTCCCTGGCGACCATTCGCCAGCCTGGTCCGTTCTCCGCATTTCCCGGCTACCTGCGCAATATCAGCGTGCTGGAAGGCGGCGGGATGTACCTGACAATCGATGGGCAGCGCAGCGCATTGATTGCGCCTTTCCAGGCGCTGGGGTTTAACGGCGCGAGCGGCGTATCCTGTGAGATTGTCGGCGGCCCGCTGCTGGATTTTAATGTGATTTACCGGGAAGCCGCTCTGCGGGCGACGGTGAGCTGGTGCGGGGCGGGGACGTGGTCGCATCAGGGCGGACTGCGGATATTGTTTAATGCCGGGCCCGCGTTGCGGGTGAGCATCGGCGACCAACGCTATTTACTGGAACATTACGACAGTCTGCTGGTGGATGAAGCGGTGGCGCTGGTTATCCAGGACTCTCCGGGCGCGCGTCTGGCCCGCATCACGCTGATTCCCCTTTAATCACGCCGCAGGCTCCTTCTGCGGCGCCTGTTGTCACTCCTCTTCGCACAATGCCTGCAGCATCGCGCTGAGTTCGCCCTGATGAATCAGGGCGCGTAGCGCATGTATATCGGGGTAGAGCAGCGTATCTTTATCCCGGAACGGCACCGCCTGACGCACTCTCTCCAGCGTCGCCTCGCTGCCCACGGCGGCACGCAGCGGGCGATGGAACTCCAGCGCCTGACAGGCGCACAGCAGTTCGATGGCGACGATGTCCACGGCGTTTTCTACCGCCTTAAGCGCTTTACGTGCGGCGGCTACTCCCATGCTGACATGATCTTCCTGACCGGCGCAGGTGGATACCGTGTGGATACTGGCCGGGCCGGCCAGACTGCGGTTATCGCCCGCCAGCGCAGCGGAGACGTAGGGTGGGATCATCATCCCGGAGTACCCCGAATCCGGCGAGATAAGAAAGGCCGGCAGCCCGCTGAGATGCGTATTGGTTATTCGGTCGCAACGGGCCTGGGAAGCGGTGCTCAACTGGGCAATCGCAACGGCCAGCGCATCCAGCGCCAGCGCCGTTGGCGCACCGTGACCGTTGCCCCCTGGCATCACGATAAGCCTGTCTTCTTCTACCAGAAACAGCGGATTATCGGTCACCGAATTGAGTTCGATGGTCATAATCTGCCGACAGTGGGCCAGCTGGTCGCGCACCGCGCCGTGGATCTGGGGGATACAGCGTAAACTAAGCGCGTCCTGAACCCGGTGGTCGCGATAACGCGCCAGGATCTCGCTGCCTTTTAGCAGGCGGCGCAGGTTTTGCGCGGTTTCCTGCTGTCCGGGATGAGGGCGCAGGGCGTGCAGGCGGGCATCGTAGCCGCGCGTATTGCCCCGCATGGCCTCGAGGCACATCCCGCCCGCCATATCGGCGACGGGGAGCAGACGCTGGAAATCCGCCACGGCCAGGCAGCCCAGCGCGGTGATCTCATAGGTACCGCCGACCAACGCGTGACCCTCTCTGGGGCCGGGAACATAGGGCGGGATACCCGCCCGCGTCAGCGCCTGTTGCGCCGGCAGCAGTTCTCCCTGATACCAGCATTTGCCCTCGCCGAAGACCGCAAGGCCGATATGGGCGGTGGCAATCAGGTAACCGACGGAGCCGCCGGCGGGTGACCACGGCGTGACCTGACGGTTCAACATATCGGCGATACGCTGCGCCAGCGCCGGGGTAACGCCGCTGTATCCCTGCAGCAGGGATTTTAACGTCACCGCCATCATGGCCCGCACTTCACGCACCGTCAGGTCCGGACCGACTCCGCAGGCGTGGCTGCGCAGCATATTCAGCTGAGTATCCGTCATCCTGTCCGGGGAAAGCCGGGTGGTGACCAGATCGCCGACGCCGGTCGTCAGCCCGTAGATTATCTGGCCTTGTTCAATGGCGCGCTGAATACGGCTGCTGACCCGCGCCATATTATCCAGCGCCGCCTTCTCCAGCGCGATCGGCGCGCCGTCGGCAATCCGCACTATCTCATCCACAGTACCCGGTGCCTGCCCGAGGGTAATGCTGCCGTTCAGAGGAGTTGTCATGTCTGCGACCTTATTGGCTAAATCCGTGTTTTACCAGCCACTGATGCGCGATATCGTCGATGCTGACAAATTCGGCAATTTGCTCGTTCATGTCGATCAGATCTTCAGTCGTTAGCTGAGCAGAGACTTTGTTCAGCGTGGTGGTCACGGCGTCATTCAGCGCTTCACTGGCGACGATTGGCACAATATTTTGCGCCGCGAACAGATGTTTTGTGTCTTCCAGCACGACAAGGCTATCTTTTTTGATTGCTGGCGAGGTTGAAAGCAGATCGGCGACCTGGACCTGGTTATTTTTCATGGCGCTGAGCGTCAGCGGCCCGCCGACGTCCAGCACTTTAAAACTCTTAAAGTTCAGCCCGTACACGTCGCGCAGGCCGGAGAGCCCCTCATGGCGGGTTTTCCATTCCGCCGGGCCGCCCAGCACCAGCTGGCTGGCAACAGGCTGTAAATCGGCGATGGTTTTCAGTTTATATTTATCGGCGGTTTTCTGCGTCACGGCCAGAACGTCGATATCCTGAGCCTGGGAGATCTGCAACATTTTAACTTTCTCCGGCAGCTTAGCGGCCAGCTCTCTGGCGACGTCCTCACTACCGTGTGCCGCATTTTTCGCATCCAGATAGCTCAACAGCGCGCCGCTGTATTCCGGGATCAGCGTGATGGAGCCGTCCAGCAGCGCCGGGATATACACTTCGCGGCTGCCGATGTTCAGCTTTTTCTCCACCGGGATGTTTTGCGCTTCTAACGCACCCGCATAAATGGTGCCCAGCAGTTGGCTTTCCGGGAAGTCTGCAGAACCGACAATGACTTTCGGCGCGGCCCAGGCCGATGAGGTCGCCGACAGCAGCAGCGCTGAACACAGCGTCAAAACACGTTTTTTCATATTCATTGAGGTATCCTTTTGAGCAGTGGAATGAGGTTATGGGTTTTTAATACGCCGGGTAATACCGGGTGAAACGACTATTTTTTGCGAGAAAGAGAACAAGCAGTCGATCAGTAAAGCCAGTAGCGCCACCAGCATGGCGCCGGCGATCATCTGGCTGAAATCGTTCGCCGCGCGTCCGTCAATAATCAGACGTCCGAATCCCCCCAGCGAGACATAGGCTGCGATGGTGGCGGTGGAAATAATCTGCAACGTGGCGCTGCGCACGCCGGAGAGGATCAGCGGAAGCGCGCAGGGCAACTCCACCTGTAGCAGGATCTGCAGCCGCGTCAGCCCCATGCCGCGAGCGGCATCAAGGACATAGGGATCGAGCGCGCGAATACCCGCATGTACACCCAGCGCAATCGGCGGGAGCGCCAGCGCCACCAGCACCAGAATACAGGGCAGAATAAAGGCCATATCGGACTCAAACTCGCCGGAAAGTAAAATCACCAGCAGAATAATCAGCCCAAATGAGGGCAGGGAGCGCAGGGCGTTGGTGGTACCGATGAGCAGGCCTTCCCCTTTACCGGTATGGCCGGTGTAGCAGCCGACGGGAAACGCGATGATAAAGGCGATCGCCAGAGCGACAGCGCTATAGCTGATATGCTGCGCCAGAAGGGGGAAAATGCCGCCCTCACCAAACCAGTGGATGGGATCCATAAACCAGGTAAGCATAATTATCCTCTCTGAGGTTGCCAGCGGCTGAGTTGACGAGTGGCGTAAACCACCAGCATATCCAGCAGCAGCGCCAGAATGATGCTGAGCGCGATCCCGGCGATGATGGGCGTCAGAAATTGCAGCTGGAAGCCCAGGGTAAACAGCGAGCCGAGCTGCGGTGCGCCGATTAATGCCGCGACGGAAACGATACTGACGTTAGACACCACGGCAACGCGCAGGCCGGAACCAATCACCGGCACGGCCAGCGGCAGGTCGATCTGGAAAAACTGCTGAGCGGGTTTATACCCGAGCGCTGCCGCGGACTGACGGGTATCGGCCGATACGGAGTCCAGCCCGTCGCAGACGGTGCGAACCAGTAGCGCAAAGCTGTAGATGGTCAGTGCGACCACAACATTAATGGGGTCCAGAATCTGCGTGTGGAGCAGCGGGGGCAGCAGCACAAACAGCGCCAGGGAGGGAATGGTATAGAGTAGGCCAAACAGGTTAACGATCGCCGACTTGACCGATGGCAGGTGGTGAATGCCCCAGCCTACAGGGATCGCCAGAATTAACCCTATCACTACCGGCACAATTGCGAGATAGCTGTGCCAGAGAAACAGGTTGAAGATTTTATCGCTCTGCGCCCATAGCCAATCGAATCTCATGCTCCCTCCTGGTGCGTGGATTTACACATGTCGAGTACTTGATCGAGGTGGATGGTCCCCTGCGGGATTTGCCGTTCATCGACGATCACGGCCCGGTGGTTGGGCGAGCTCAGCGCAGCGTCCAGCAAATGGCGCAACGGGCTCCCCTGCTGGTGGAACGTCGCCCCCAGATTGATGTTGTCGTGGGTAATTGCTGTTGCCGGCTGATGGGTGTCGAACCAGCCAAACGCTTTGCCGTTTTGGGTAACCAGCAGCCAGCGGTCGATGGCCATCTCTTTGGCCTGCTCGAAGGAACAATCCAGCTCGGCATAGGGCTCGTCGCGTAACCCGGTTTCTGTGTCGGCGGCGTGGAAACTCAGTTTGCGATAGCCTCTGTCTTTGCCGATAAAGTCCGCCACAAAGGCGTTTTGCGGCGTATTGAGCAGTTCGCCTGGAGAGGCCATCTGCGCCAGCTTGCCGCCAGGTTTAAGTACCGCGACCAGGTCGCCGAGCTTCATGGCTTCATCAATATCGTGAGTGACCATAATGATGGTTTTGCTCACCTCTTTCTGAATACGCAAAAACTCTTCCTGCAGCTGTTCGCGGACCACCGGGTCGACCGCGCTGAACGGTTCGTCCATCAACATAAACTCCGGGTCTGCCGCCAGGGCGCGGGCAACGCCCACGCGCTGCTGCTGGCCTCCGGAAAGCTGCCAGGGGAAGCGTTTGGCGATTTGCGGATCCAGACCGACGACTTCCAGTAATTCCCCGGCCCTTGCTCTGGCTTTACTTTTGGCGGCGCCGTTGAGAATCGCGGTGGTGGCAATGTTGTCGATAATGTTTTTGTGGGGGAATAAACCTGCATTTTGAATGACATAGCCAATACGGCGGCGCAGTTGCACGATATCCATTTGCTCGGTGGCTTCGCCGTTAAGCAGGATCCGGCCCGATGACGGTTCCACTAACCGGTTAATCATCCGCAGTGAGGTGGTTTTTCCACAGCCCGAAGGGCCGACAAATACCGTAATTTTGCCACCCGGCGCTACCAGGCTAAGGCCATCTACTACGACCGAACCGTTGTCGTAGTGCTTAGTCACATTCTGGAAGGTAATCATCTTCACGCCTCTGATTGTTGTGTGTGGTGTTCCCGAATGCAGGGGAGTCACGCGACAAAATGCTGCTATGTATAATCTTGTATGTACAACTAGCAAAACTTGTGCCACTGCCAGAGGGATATGCAATGAGATGGTTATTTAGTTAATTTAAAACAATTGCTTATAGTCTATTTGCGTTATCTGGCACTGCCGTCTATGGCGAGATAAGAAGTCATGACGAGATAGAAAATGCACTAGTGTTATCTTTTTGTGATGTTTTAGTGCACAAAAATAAGGCGAAGAGCTGTATTTTTGCACCAAAATGGCCCATCATCACGGTGTGTTCACGAGTGTATAGCGCAGTATGTCCTTCTGTTTTTATGTTAATTTGTTGAATTTTATTGGTTTTATAAATTAATTTCTAACCTGGCATCCAATATGCTTATCATGTATATACAATTAAAATGCAAATAACAAAACTAACAATTAATTAACATATGACAGGTAACGGATAAGAAGGTAAAGCGCATGAGTAAACAAGCAACCCGTTTTCGCGATGTTGAAATCAGAGCCCCGCGAGGCACTAAGCTGAACGCAAAAAGTTGGTTCACAGAGGCGCCGCTGCGCATGCTGATGAACAACCTGGATCCTGATGTCGCCGAAAATCCAAAAGAGCTGGTGGTGTACGGCGGTATTGGCCGGGCGGCCCGCAACTGGGAATGCTACGACAAGATCGTTGAGACCCTGAAGCAGCTCAATGATGATGAAACGCTGTTGATCCAGTCCGGCAAACCGGTGGGGGTTTTCAAAACCCACGACAACGCCCCGCGGGTGCTGATCGCCAACTCCAACCTCGTACCGCACTGGGCAAACTGGGAGCACTTCAACGAGCTTGATGCACAAGGTCTGGCGATGTACGGGCAAATGACGGCAGGCTCATGGATCTACATCGGCAGCCAGGGCATTGTTCAGGGCACTTACGAAACGTTTGTGGAAGCCGGGCGCCAGCACTATAACGGTAGCCTGCGCGGACGCTGGGTGCTGACTGCGGGCCTGGGGGGGATGGGCGGCGCCCAGCCGCTGGCCGCAACCCTGGCGGGAGCCTGTTCGCTGAATATTGAATGCCAGCAGTCGCGTATCGACTTCCGTCTGCGTACCGGTTATGTCGATGAGCAGGCCAGCGATCTGGATGACGCCCTGACCCGCATCGCCCGCTATACCGCAAAAGGAGAAGCGGTATCCATCGCGCTGCATGGCAACGCGGCGGAAATTTTACCGGAGCTGGTCAGACGTGGCGTGCGCCCGGATATGGTGACCGACCAGACCAGCGCACACGATCCCCTCAACGGTTATCTGCCGCTGGGCATGAGCTGGGAAGACTACCGCGCTCGCGCGCAGTCCCACCCGGTGGAGACGATCAACGCGGCGAAATCCTCAATGGCCGAACACGTTAAAGCCATGCTCGCCTTCAGGCAGCAGGGCATTCCCACCTTCGATTACGGCAACAACATCCGCCAGATGGCGAAAGAGATGGGGGTGGAAAACGCTTTTGACTTCCCAGGCTTTGTTCCCGCCTATATTCGTCCGCTGTTCTGCCGGGGGATTGGCCCATTCCGCTGGGCGGCGCTTTCCGGCGATCCGCAGGATATCTACCGCACCGACGCGAAAGTTAAAGCGCTGATACCCGATGACGAACACCTCCACCACTGGCTGGATATGGCCAGAGAGCGCATCAGCTTCCAGGGGCTGCCGGCCCGGATCTGCTGGGTCGGCCTGGGACAGCGCGCCCGGCTGGGCCTGGCGTTTAACGAAATGGTCCGCAGCGGCGAGCTGTCGGCACCGATCGTGATCGGCCGCGATCATCTTGACTCCGGCTCCGTTGCCAGCCCTAACCGCGAAACGGAAGCGATGCAGGACGGCTCCGACGCGGTGTCCGACTGGCCGTTGCTGAACGCGCTGCTGAATACCGCCAGTGGCGCGACCTGGGTTTCCCTGCACCATGGCGGCGGCGTAGGGATGGGCTTCTCCCAGCACTCCGGCGTCGTCATTGTATGCGACGGCAGCGATGAAGCGGCGGAGCGCATCGCCCGGGTGCTGAGCAACGACCCGGCCACCGGTGTGATGCGCCATGCGGATGCGGGTTATGACATCGCGATTGAATGCGCCAGAGAGCAAGGACTCAACTTGCCAATGATTGCGGACTAATTTCTCCGGCGAAGGGGGCAATGTATCCCCTTCGCCTCACCGGAGTGCTGCCATGAATAATAACAACACAACATACATCGAAACACGTTCTATTGAACCCATCCCTGACGGTGAACGCCACGGTAGCATTTTTAGCCAGTTCACCCTGTGGCTGGGGGCTAACCTGCAAATCACCGCCATGGTCACTGGCGCATTAACTATTGTATTCGGCGGGGATGTTTTCTGGTCGCTGGCCGGTCTTATGCTGGGGCAGATTGCCGGTGGGATTGTGATGGCATTGCATGCCGCGCAAGGGCCGCAGCTGGGGATACCACAGATGATCAGCAGCCGGGTACAGTTCGGCGTCTACGGCGCCTGCCTGCCGATTCTGCTGGTCTGCCTGATGTACCTTGGCTTTATCGCCACCGGGGCGGTGCTGTCCGGCCAGGCGATCTCAGCGGTTTTCCATACTACGGAAACCAGCGGCATTCTGCTTTTTGCTGCCGCCACGCTGGTTATCGCCTATGTCGGCTATCGTTTGATCCACCTGTTGGGTAAGCTGGCGAGCCTGGTGGGGATTATCGCGTTTATCTACCTGCTGTGGAAAATCAGTTCCTTTCCGGCTATTGGCGACCTGCTGAGTATCCGACCCTTTAGCTGGAGTACGTTTTTAACCGCCACCGGCCTTGCGGCTTCCTGGCAGATCACCTTTGGCCCCTATGTTGCCGATTATTCCCGCTATCTGCCGCGCAGCACCTCTCCCGGGAAGGTCTTTTTCGCCGTCGGGAGCGGTTCGGTGATTGGCGCGCAAATCGCCATGACCGTCGGGGTGCTGGCTGCCGCTCTCTCTCAGGGAAAACTGGTCGGTCATGAGGTGGACTATATCGTCGGCCTGGGCGGCACCGGCGCGATTGCCACGCTGTTATATCTGAGCATCGCGTTTGGTAAACTGACGATCAATACCCTGAATGCCTACGGCAGCCTGATGTGCCTGGCGACGGTGTACAGCTGCGGGAAGCAGCGAGTGCGCGTAAGCCAGTCGGTACGTCTGCTGGTGCTGGCGATGATTATTACCCTGGCGACCGCTATCGCGATTATCGGGCAACACTCTTTCCTGTCGGCTTTTAAATCCTTCCTGTTGTTCCTGTTGACTTTCTTTACACCGTGGAGCGCGATTAACCTGGTGGATTACTATTTCTTCAACCATCAGGCGATAGACATGGAGGCGCTGAACGATCCGAACGGGAAATATCGGGCGTGGAATGTGACGGGGCTCGGGGTTTATCTCGTTGGAGTGGCGGTACAGACGCCGTTTATTGATAGTGGATTCTATTCCGGCCCATTCGTGAAGATGCTGGGCGGTATCGATATCTCCTGGCTTATTGGGCTGGCGCTACCGGCGGGGCTCTACTATGTCCTGCGCAAAGCGCAGTCCGCAGCGGCGGCTGGCGCCGCCATCAGTCGTTAAAGGAGAGCGCCATGTATACCCTTTGGCACCACTGCCGGATCGCCACCATGGCCGCAGGGCATTATCAGTTGCTTGACGATGGCGCGATGCTGACCGACGGCGCAGTGCTGTTATGGGTCGGGAACCGGGCAGAATTGCCGGACTTGCCCGTTGCGCAGCGGGTGGATTTGCAGGGCAGGGTGGTCACGCCGGGACTGGTGGATTGTCATAGCCACGCGGTGTTTGGCGGCGACCGGGCCCGGGAATTTGAAATGCGTCTCAACGGGGCGAGCTATGCGGAGATCGCGGCTGGCGGAGGCGGGATCGCCAGTACAGTCAACGCCACGCGACAGGCCAGCGAAAGCCAGTTGCTGGAGAGCGCGCGGCAGCGTATCCGGGAGCTGTGCCGGGACGGCGTAACGGCGCTGGAGATCAAATCCGGCTACGGCCTGGATCTGGCTAACGAACGTAAAATGCTGCGGGTGATCCGCCGTTTAGGCGACACATTGCCGCTGACCGTGCGCAGTACCTGCCTTGCGGCCCATGCGGTGCCCGTCGAGTATCAGGAGCGGGCGGATGCCTGGATTGACTATATTTGCGAACGACTGCTGCCGGAACTGCATCAGGAAGGGCTGGTGGATGCGGTGGATGCGTTCTGCGAACACCTGGCATTTTCGCCCTCGCAAGTGGAGCGGGTCTTTCAGAAAGCCCGGGAGCTGGGGCTGCCAGTGAAGCTCCATGCTGAACAGCTAACGCTACAGCATGGGGCGGCGTTGGCCGCTCGCTACCATGCGCTGTCGGCGGATCATCTGGAATATTTGTGCGAAGAAGATATCGCCGCAATGGCACGCCATGGGACGGTGGCGGTGCTGCTGCCGGGCGCCTATTACTTCCTGCGTGAGAAACAGCTACCGCCGCTGGATCTGCTGCGTCAGTACCGGGTGCCGATTGCCCTCGCCAGCGATTTAAATCCCGGCACCTCGCCGGTGTTGTCCCTGCGTCTGATGATGAATATGGCCTGTACGCTATTCCGCATGACGCCGGAAGAGGCGTTGGCTGGCGTGACGCTTAACGGCGCGAAGGCGCTGGGGCTGGATACAGTTTGTGGTTCTCTGGAAGCCGGAAAAGAGGCCAGCTTCGTGGCGTGGGATATCGCTCATCCGGCGGAGCTAAGCTACTGGCTGGGAGGCTCCCTTTCGAAACAGGTGATTTATCAAGGTAAGGAGGTTTATTGTGATTAAGGCGTTTGATTTGCAGCAGGGGAACCTGCCGCTTCTGGTCAGTATGCCCCACCCGGGAACGTTATTAACCCCCGAAGTCGCCCAGGGGCTCACGCCGAGGGCGAAGCGTCTGGAAGATACCGACTGGCATATTCCCTTGCTCTATCAGACCATCGCGGACATGGGGGCCAGCACGTTATGCGCCCGCTATTCCCGCTATGTGGTGGATATCAATCGCCCGGCGGATGATAAACCGCTTTACAGCACGGCGACAACCGGGCTGTTTACCGATATCTTTTTTGACGGCGAAGCCCTGTTCGTGCCGGGCGGTGCGCCTGACGCGGCGGCGAAGGACGCGATCCTAAAACAGGTCTGGCAGCCTTATCACCAGGCGCTTGCCGCTGAACTGGCACGCCTGCGTGAGAAATTTGGCTATGCTCTGTTGTGGGATGCGCACTCGATCAAATCCGTGGTGCCGCGCTTGTTTGAAGGGCGGCTGCCGGATCTGAACTTTGGTACGGCGGACGGCGCCAGCTGTTCGACGCAGCTCAGCCAGGCGCTGCTGGCAAGCTGCAATGCGTTCCCGCAGTATAGCCGGATACTCAATGGCCGCTTTAAGGGCGGATATATCACCCGTCACTATGGCGATCCCGCCAACCATATCCATGCTGTTCAGCTAGAAATGGCCCAGTGCTGCTATATGGATGAGGAGAGCTTTGCTTATCTTCCGGAGAAAGGGCAGCAGGCGCAACAACTGCTGGAGAGGTTGATTAATACTGCGTTGCAGTGGGGACGAGAGCAGTACGGCGAGCCCGGAATGTGAACGCGTATATTGAAAAGCTGAAGACACAGGCATCCAAAAAGTCTGTAAAACAGCCGAAGGCGATAAGAAAGGTCAAATAAAGCGACGCCTTACCGCCTGCCTGACTTCTTCTGAAGAGAGGGGGAATGCGGGCCGTTAGCGGACCCCCCTTATATCTCCGTCTTTCTGAACTGCCCCCCCTTTCCTTGCGGAAAGGGGCTTTTCACAATACCAGGACTGAGCGGGATTCATGAACCGTCTTCTGCAGGACGTGAGGCGGTCCCACTTGCTTTCCTCATCGCCTGGCTGTATTGCCAGGTGGAAACAGAAAACCAGGAATCTTCGGGTGATTCAGCTTCTGTTAGGTCATAAGAAACTGGAAAGCACAGTCCGTTATCTGGGCATTGAAGTCGATGATGCGTCAGGGATTTCTGAATCGATAGAGGTCTAAGGTTGTCAGGGCTGCAACAGCAGCTCTGTGCCAGGAACGGACATTGCTTATATTTGCCTGTATAGGCCCCAATAGACAAGTATATCACTCAGGCGCTGCTCGTTTGACGAAAGCGAAATCAAACGCTGGAAAAGTGACTATGGAGAAATCCGGGTTTATATGGAAAAACAGCCTGTCGACGAAATCGATATCATGGAGTTCGATGCTGATTTTCATACCTGTAATATTCCAGATCACCGTGTAGCCTTCTTGCCAGAATATCCAAAGATGCCGATGTCAACGACCTGAAACATCATGGCGCGGAGGACTATTACGCTGTAATGAATGATGCCATTGAATGGATACGACAGGAAGTGAAGGATCTCAGTCAAAAATAATCAACACACAAAAAATTTGCTAGCGAAAGTACATCTGAAACAAGGTTAGCATCTTAACAGCCCCAGTGAAGCACTCCCACAGGAGTGCTTCACTCACAAGTAATAATCCACTATCAACTGTTTTTTCACTAAACGAGTGAATAAGGCAAATAAATTGAGAATGAACTTGATTAATCTTCTTCCCGATAAAGTTCAGACTTACATTTTCTGCAAATCACTCTTCTACGATTATCTACAGGATGAATTAATCCAACATTGAGCAAATCATCAGAGCCACATTTATAGCATGACAGTGACTTCAAATTATATTTTTTTAAATATTCCTCTTTTGTAGGAATCTGTTTCCAATAATATATCAGTCCGCGCATATAATTACTCCTTAAAGATATCCAACATGTTGAAATTTGTGAAACCGTCGATACAGCCTAAAGGGAATTCTTGTCTAATAAAAAAGAAATACTTTTTAGCAAGATCAAAGGATTTTAACATTATCAAACATCGACATATTATTTCATCCAAATGCATCCCATTAAAATTAATTATACTATTACCAAAACTGAGTTTATTATTTTTAAAGGCGATAACATCGTTTAAAACAGTTAAAGGTTCTTCACCACATCTCAAAAGAACCAGACACTTGAAATAGAACAAATCAGGATCGTTGCTATAACTAGATTGGTAACGCTTAAAGAGTGCAAAAAACTCATCAAAAAGATTATTAACATAATAATAAATCATTATTGAGACAAGCAAGTCTTTTTCATAACCGCTTAACCCAGCATCAGAGCATTTATCCAATACTGACCTGGCAAGCAACAACGATTTCTTATCAAAAAAAGATAACAAATTTTCTCTTGAATAGTAAAATTGATATTTTAAATTATCAGGTTGTTCTTCCAATGCTAATGATAGAATACGTAAATCACGAGTGATTTTCTTTCTTTTCAAATCAAAATCATAACCACTATGTATTATCTTTATTTTGATACACAGTCGAATGTCTTTATAATCATTATCTCTAAATAATTCTTCATGTATTCTATCTTTATATTTAAAATTAGATTCTTTCAAAAAAAAACGACCCACAGTCCAAGATATTGTATTAGTGCCATTTATAATCATTGGACATAAAAAACAACTTAGTATATGATTATAATTAGACAAATGATTTAACAAGTAAAACAAAGAATTGATCTCAACATCATCAATATATTCATCCGCATCAAAAAAACAGCACCACCCTGATTTAACAAAACTTAATGCATAATTTCTCACGATTGAAAAATCATCACACCATGCGAAATCTTTCAAAAGTAGGTTAGAATTTTCAGCCTGCACCTTCTTGAGTAGATTGAAAGTAGAGTCAGTTGAACCTGTATCCACAACGATGACATAATCAAATGCTTGCAAAAGTGGTTTAATATTTTTCTCAATTACTTTTTCTTCATTCTTGCAGATCATAAGAGCGGTAAATGTATGCTCAATTACATCCAAACGGGTATAAATTAGGTCCTCTGAAGGAAATATTCCGGCTAAATTTGTTTCATCCTCCTTTGGAGGCTCAAGGACAAGCATATCCAATGCTTTTTTTCTGTTTAATACTTTTGTTTGGATAACACCATTAGAATCTCTAAGAAGATGTTCCAAAAAATTCCTTGAGAAAAACAGATCATCGATAAGCATATTCATTCACCATTAAAATGCATCTGGCATTAAGCCTGATGCATTAATTATTATGAAGCGTTATGCACCGCTTGGTCGACCACCATTGGCTGAACCAGCGCCAGAACCAGAGCTTGTCCAGCCACTAATGATAGGACCGCAAGTACAACCAACGGGATATGCAGCACATGCTGCATTTGACCCTGGCCCAAATTCAGTGCAGTGCTAAATCAGAGATCCTCGTCTTTCTGACCCTGGCCCAAATTCAGTGCAGTGCTAAATCAGAGATCCTCGTCTTTCCGG
>NZ_JBEAFN010000075.1:0-86754 GCF_040061795.1 Klebsiella sp. GN_Kp190 | reverse complement strand
CCGAATCGCTGTCAGAATCCGAATCACTGTCGGAATCGGCATCGCTGTCAGAGTCCGAATCGCTGTCCGAATCCGAATCACTGTCAGAGTCGGAATCGCTGTCGGAATCCGAGTCGCTGTCCGAGTCGGAGTCGCTGTCTGAATCCGAATCACTGTCACTATCCGAATCACTGTCGGAGTCGGAATCGCTGTCGGAGTCGGAATCGCTGTCCGAGTCCGAATCACTGTCAGAGTCGGAATCGCTGTCGGAATCAGAGTCGCTGTCAGAGTCGGAGTCGCTGTCGGAATCCGAGTCGCTGTCCGAGTCGGAGTCGGAATCGCTATCTGAATCCGAGTCGCTGTCGGAATCGGCATCGCTGTCTGAATCCGAGTCGCTGTCAGAGTCAGCATCGCTGTCTGAATCCGAGTCGCTGTCGGAATCGGAGTCGCTGTCCGAGTCGGAGTCACTGTCGGAGTCAGAATCGCTGTCCGAGTCAGCATCGCTGTCAGAGTCCGAGTCGCTGTCGGAGTCGGAATCACTGTCAGAATCCGAATCGCTGTCGGAATCCGAGTCGCTGTCAGAGTCCGAATCGCTGTCTGAATCCGAGTCACTGTCGGAGTCGGAGTCAGAATCGCTGTCAGAATCTGAGTCGCTGTCGGAATCCGAGTCGGAGTCACTGTCAGAGTCGGAGTCACTGTCTGAATCCGAGTCGCTGTCGGAGTCGGTGTCATCGCTAAGATCGACAGTTAATATAAATATCGGGGATCGTTCGCTGACGTTGCCGGCCAGATCGGTCACCGTGGTGCTCAGGCTATGGGATCCTTCAGCCAGGGCGTCAGGAGTAAAGCTCCAGCGTCCGTCCTCGTCCGCAATCGCGGTGCCCAGTACGGTATCACCGTCATAAATTGTGATCGTGGCGCCCGCTTCCGCCGTACCGCTCAAGGTTGGTGTATCATCATCCGTCACGCTACCGCTGTTCAGTGTACCCGTGTCTTCTCCTGCATTATCAGTTACCTGCAGATCGCTAACCGGGTTCACTATAGTGTCTACCGTCAGTTCAAACGCCGGCGAACGTTCGCTGACGTTCCCGGCTTTGTCCGTTACCGTAGTGCTCAGGCTGTGGGCGCCTTCCTCCAGACTAGCTGGCGTGAAGCTCCAGCGTCCATCCTCGCCGGCAACCACTGTGCCCAGCACGGTGTCGCAGTCATAGATCGTCACCGTGGATCCCGCTTCCGCCGTGCCGTTCAGGGTGGGCGTCGCATCGTTAGTCAGATCCCCGCTCTGCAGCTGGCCGGTGTGCTCTGCAACATTGTCGGTTACCTGCGGAATGCTGGCTGCCGGCGCAGTGGTATCGATGGTCAGTTCAAACGCCGGCGAACGCTCGCTGACGTTGCCGGCTTTGTCCGTCACCGTCGCGCTCAGGCTATGGGAACCCTCGCTCAGCTCCGGTAACGTGAAGCTCCAGTTGCCATTTTCATCCGCGACGACAGAACCCAGTTTGGTATCGCCGTCATAAATCGTTATCGTTGCCCCAGCCTCTGCTGTCCCTTTAATCTCCGGGGTCGTATCGTCAGTGACATCACCAGAATGCAGCACACCGGTGATGGGGCCCACATTGTCAATGACCGCTATGTTCTGTGCCGCGGTAGGTAGCTCGGTATCAGTATCGGAGTCACTGTCAGCATCAGAATCACTATCCGCGTCGCTGTCAGCATCCGAATCACTATCTGAATCTGAATCCGAGTCGGAATCACTGTCAGAATCGGAATCACTATCTGAATCAGAATCACTGTCTGAATCAGAGTCGCTATCGCTGTCAGTATCCGTATCACTGTCGGAGTCTGAATCACTGTCAGCATCAGAATCGCTTTCAGAAACCGAAGAGTGGTGGTCTTTGTTTGAGGTGCCGGCGAACATTGCCGCAATACCCAGCAAAGCCGCGCCAGCCATAACCCAACCGGCAATACTTTGTCCCGCGCCACCGGTCGCGATGACTTCTGAAAGATCGCTAATCAGCGAATAGTGTGCCCCATCGGTACCCGCACCTTCTAGCCACCATAGCGCGCCGGTCTCATCATCCATAAGAACCAAATCACTGTGCTGTCCATGCTCATCCACAACGAAAAAGTTTTTAATTGTAACGGTGTCACCGTTTTGGAGTTTTAGAACAAGATCATTACCTTGTCGGGTATATGAACGAATATCCTCACGCTTAACGTGCAGGAGGACCACTGACTGCGTATTGAGATTAACTTGATTGCCATCGACGGTGTATTCAGCACCAGTTTCTTTCACTGTCACATTTATATTTTTCATCAGGTTGCACCCTTGAGATGAAGACGCAGTCAGAGGTATGAGATAATTCTTAATTATGCATCTTATTAGATATACCACTTAACGGAGTCCCGCAAGGTGAAAGCAAAATAATCCAATTACATTCTGTAATAAATTAAATTACTTAAATTACAACAACTTAAAATAATAAACTTACATTTTGAGATGTTAATATAGACCATAAGAAAAATGATTGCTCACGGTTATTACAATGAAGATAAAATCATGGATAATACATTTCTTATATCACCAAACCTCCATTTTAACGCTACGCCAAAAATATCTGTGATATTAGTCATATAAATGACATGAGAAAAAACAATTATTTTTTTAAACTTTAAAATATTTTATAAGGATTCCCCATATATTTTCTATGGTTTATTTATAAGAAATAAATTATCCTCGCGAGGAAATTTTAAGTAATAAGGGAGATAAAACCTGGACGATATCCGTTAAATCCACAAAGACAATGGGTTTTATTTTAAAATAAAGAAACGTTTCGATGTAGTTTTAATTAAAATATTGACCATAAATAACTTAATCAATATTGATAATAAAAAACCCCGCCAGGCGGGGTTTTAGGTTTAACGGGCTAATCCTAATCGCGGGATCTCTATCGCCGGACAGCGATCCATCACCACGTTTAGACCGGCGTCTCGGGCGAGAACAGCCGCCTGTTCATTGATTACCCCCAGCTGTAGCCATAGCGTTTTCGCACCGATAGCCACTGCCTCCTGGGCGACGCCCCAGGCCGCTTCTGAGTTACGGAAAACATCGACCATATCCACTTTTTCCGGCACGTCAGCAAGCGTGGCATACCCTTTTTGCCCCAGCAGCGTGGTACCCGCAACCTTAGGAGAAACGGGAATGACGTGATACCCCTGCTCCAGAAGATACTTCATCACCCGATAGCTTGGGCGGTCAGGTTTGTCACTTGCCCCCACCAGGGCGATAGTCCGTGTCGAGGTCAAAATACCTGCGATATCGTTTTCTTTCATCATCATCCTCCTGCTATTTAGCCCAAGTGTATGCTAATCCGGATGAACCCGCATGAGTCCTGACCTGCAGATGCGTCAAATTTTTTCATCCCGACGCTTGCAGCAACAGTCACTTCCAGTAATCTGTCTACAGGCCAAAATGTGGAATGAAATGATGGAACTAACAACACGTACCTTGCCAGCACGCAAGCATATTGCGCTGGTTGCTCACGATCACTGTAAAGATATGCTGATGAAGTGGGTCGAGCGCCACCAGCCATTGCTGGCGCAACACACGCTCTCGGCGACAGGAACGACCGGAAATCTGGTGTCACGCGCAACCGGGCTGGAGGTGCATGCGATGCTGAGTGGTCCCATGGGCGGCGACCAGCAGGTGGGTGCGCTGATTTCAGAAGGTAAAATCGATGTATTGATTTTTTTCTGGGATCCGCTAAATGCCGTGCCGCATGACCCGGATGTTAAAGCGTTATTACGTTTGGCGACGGTATGGAATATTCCCGTCGCCACCAATGTCTCAACCGCCGACTTTATTATCCAGTCCCCGCACTTCAGCGACCCCGTTGATATCCTGATCCCTGATTATCAGCGCTACCTTGCAGAGCGTCTGAAATAAGCCCCGCTGGCGGCCACGCCGCCAGCCATCATGGCTTTCTTGCTACCGGCACATCCAGCGCCTCTAGCATTTCAACAAACGGCGAAGGTTGCTCTTTATTAAACAACAGCCATACGCGCAGGCGGGCGCGGGTGATGGCGACATACAGCAAACGCCTCTCTTCGGCATCGGGGAAATCCTCCGGCTGCGGTAAGAGCGCCTGCTCCATAATCGACTCACGCGCCGGTGCAGGAAACGCATCATCCCCCTCCTGAAGGCCAAGAATTATGACGTAATCAGCTTGTTGTCCTTTGCTGGCATGAATAGTCATAAAATCGAGCTGCAGATGCGGCCAGCGCGTGGCGGCTTTCTCCAGCGCCGCCGGCTTCAAATGATGATAGCGCGCTAGCAATAAAATCCGCTGCTCTCGTTTGACATAGCCGCTCATTTTATCAAGCAGATCGTCGAGTTTGTCCTCCGCCAATAACGTCACCGCTTTTTTGTCCCCTGCGACCAGGCTGTTTAGTGGTTTCGTTAACTGGTGCGGATTTTGCTGGATAAACCCGTTGGCTATCTCGCCTATCCGGCTATTAAATCGGTACGTCGTATCCAGCGCACAGCAATCCCCTTCGCCAAAATAGTGATTAAAGGCCGTTGTTAAAGAGAGCTGAGCACCGCTGAAACGGTAGATGGCCTGCCAGTCATCGCCAACGGCAAACAGCGTCGTCTGCGTGTTTTGCCGACGTAACGCGGCGAGTAGGGATGCCCGCTGCGGGGAGATATCCTGAAACTCATCCACCAGAATATGCTTCCACGGGCTGACGAACCGCCCTTTATCCAGAATATTGATCGCCTGATGAATCAGGCCGGAGAAATCGACGGCGTTTTCATCTTTTAACGCCGTTTTCCACGCTTTTAGCAGAGGGGCCATCAGCTTAACGCGCTTGCCAAAAAGGTCGCGTACCTCTTCAGGGGCCCCGGCAATCATCTCAGCCTGCGAGCCGCCATGCATACGCATCAAGCTAACCCAGCGGTCAAGGCGGCTGGCAACACGACGTTGCAGCTTTTTGTCCTGCCAGAAATCCCCTTCAGGGATCTGCCACCCCATTTCCTCCTCCAGCCACAATCGCCAGCCTTTCGCCTGCGCTTTTTTCTCCTGGCACTGCTGCTGCCAGCTCTGTACTAAAAGTTTTTGCCGTGCAGCGCTGTCGCTCTCCAGCTTGCTGATCGTCGGGGCTTTTTTACTGCCCTGCTGGATAATGTGCAGGGCAAGGGAGTGAAAAGTACGCGCAGAGATCTCTTCAGTGCCCAGGCGCTCGCGGATGCGCTCATCCATCTCCTGCGCGGCTTGCCGACCAAACGCCAGTAGCAGAATTTGCTCAGCCGCCGCCTCGCCACGGGTCAATAACCAGCCTGCGCGCGCCACTAACACGGAAGTTTTACCGCTTCCGGCACCCGCCAGAACTAATAACGAACGCTCGCCGTTTACGACTGCGCGTGCCTGAGCCGGATTCAACGGCGATGATTCCACTGCGGCAAAAAATCCGCGGTATTGCTCCAGCATGGATTCCGTAAAAGTTTGGTTATGCTCGAGCCTGGCTTTTTCCGTATTACTCAACCAACTCTGGCATTGCCGCCATAGCTCGCGGCAGTTATCAAAAGCATCAAGACGGACTGTCGGCACTGGTAATCCGCTCAGCGCATGGCGTATTTTGCGCTGAATATCGCTTACCTGCTGACGCGTCAACCATTTACCTTCCGCGCTGGAACGCGCCACTTCCGCCAGCTGCTGGCGAAGTACATCAGCGGCAATATCGCTCATTTCCGCGCTCCACTGCTGCCAGAGCGTGTTCAGATGATGGTAAAAACGCTGGGTTTCACTCCATTCGGTACCGTGCAAACGCACAACTTTCTCGCCCGGTAGGGTAAACTCCAGCTCCCCCCAAACCAGCCCACGCTTGCAATGAATTGATAATAACTGATTGAAAGGTATAAGATATTCATGGCTATCACCGGAAACCTTTACTCCGGCATTAAGAAGTTGCACCCTGTCATAAGGATGCTGAGCCATACGCTTGCCCAATGTTGTCGCTCTAAGTTCCATATAATGTCGAATTTCAATCAGGTTGGATGTTTTTAAGTTTAACCGCCAGCGACCGGGTGCTCCAGCGTAAAAAACGCTACAATGGCCGTGCCTTATTATCCACCGTATTAAGCAGAGGGTTTATGCGTACCGTTCTGAATATTTTAAACTTTATCCTTGGCGGATTCGCCACCACGCTCGGCTGGCTTCTGGCGACGCTGGTCAGCATTGTGCTGATCTTTACCCTGCCTCTCACCCGCTCCTGCTGGGAGATAACAAAACTCTCTCTTTTTCCCTATGGGAATGAGGCCGTTCATGTCGACGAACTCGATCCTCAGGGAAAGAACAGCCTGCTAAACGCGGGTGGGACACTATTGAATATTTTATGGTTTATTTTCTTTGGCTGGTGGCTGTGCCTGATGCATATCTTTTGTGGTATCGCCCAATGCCTGACTATCATTGGCATCCCGGTTGGTATCGCCAATTTTAAAATCGCCGCTATTGCTTTATGGCCAGTAGGCCGACGAGTCGTCTCCGTCGAGACCGCTCGCGCCGCGCGTGAAGCCAATGCGCGTCGCCGCTTTCAGTAATTGAATGGAATAGAGAAATGCTCACCCCCCTGCTACGCCGCTATACATGGAACAGTGCCTGGTTATATAACATCAGGATATTTATCGCACTCTGCGGCACGACCGCATTTCCCTGGTGGCTTGGCGAAGTAAAACTCACGATTCCTCTAACACTCGGGGTGGTGGCAGCGGCGCTGACCGACCTTGATGACCGCCTGACAGGACGTCTGCGTAATCTGGCCATTACCCTCGTGTGCTTTTTTATTGCTTCAGCCTCAGTGGAACTCCTTTTTCCCTGGCCGTGGTTATTTGCGGCGGGATTAACCGTTTCAACAATCGGTTTTATTTTGCTCGGCGGCCTGGGCCAACGCTATGCCACCATCGCCTTTGGTGCTTTGTTAATCGCCATCTATACCATGCTGGGCGTTACGCTTTACAGCCACTGGTATCTTCAGCCGCTGTTTTTGCTGGCTGGCGCGGTGTGGTACAACTTACTTACCCTCTCCGGACATCTGATTTTCCCTATCCGTCCTCTTCAGGACAATCTGGCACGCAGCTACGAGCAGTTAGCTCACTATCTGGAGCTTAAATCACGCCTGTTCGATCCGGATATTGAAGATGAAAGCCAGGCTCCGCTGTATGACCTGGCGATAGCCAATGGCCAGCTTGTGGCCACGCTGAATCAGACGAAAGTTTCCCTGCTGACTCGCCTGCGCGGCGATCGCGGGCAGCGCGGAACGCGTCGCACTTTGCAGTATTACTTCGTGGCGCAGGACATCCACGAACGCGCAAGCTCATCGCATATTCAATACCAAACGCTGCGCGATCATTTTCGCTACAGTGACGTGATGTTCCGCTTCCAGCGTATGCTGTCAATGCAGGCGCAGGCCTGCCAGAAACTGTCTCGTGCCATCCTGCTACGCGAACCCTACCTTCATGACACTCACTTTGAGCGCGCTTTTATGCATCTTGACGCCGCGCTCGATCGCGTAAAAGCCAGCGGCGCGCCGGCAGAACAGATTAAGGCGTTGGGATTTTTGCTTAATAACTTACGCGCCATTGACGCCCAGCTGGCGACAATTGAATCCGTCCAGACGACTGTACAGTCCAGTCACAACACGGAAAACCTGTTAGCCGACGACCAACCCGGCAGTTTCAGCGATATCTGGCTGCGCCTGCGCAGTAATATGACCCCAGAGTCAGCTCTGTTTCGCCATGCGGTTCGAATGTCATTAGTCCTGTGCGCAGGTTATGCATTTATCCAGTTAACCGGACTGAACCACGGTTACTGGATATTGCTGACCAGCCTGTTCGTATGCCAGCCAAACTATAACGCCACTCGTCACCGGCTGGCGTTAAGGATAATCGGTACGCTCATCGGCGTAGCGATAGGCCTGCCGGTGCTGCTTCTCGTCCCTTCCGTCGAAGGCCAGTTGCTTTTAATTGTCCTGACCGGCGTGCTGTTCTTCGCGTTCCGTAATGTACAGTACGCCCATGCGACCATGTTCATTACCCTTCTGGTTTTGCTGTGCTTTAACCTCCTGGGGGAAGGTTTTGAAGTCGCCCTACCGCGTATATTTGATACGCTGATCGGCTGCGCTATCGCCTGGGCCGCAGTCAGCTTTATTTGGCCAGACTGGAAATTCCGCAACCTGCCCCGAGTACTTGAACAAGCAATCAATGCCAACTGCCGATATTTAGACGCCATACTCGAGCAATATCATCAGGGGCGCGACAACCGTCTTGCCTATCGTATTGCGCGAAGAGCGGCGCACAGCAGGGACGGTGAGCTGGCATCCGTTGTATCAAACTTATCAACAGAACCCAGAGCGGGCTCGCAAATGCGGGAAACCGCTTTTCGGTTGTTATGCCTGAACCACACTTTTACCAGCTATATCTCCGCCCTGGGCGCACACAGGGAAAAGCTGACAACGCCAGATATCCTGGCGCTGCTGGACGATGCCGTTTGTTATGTTGATGACGCGCTGCACCACTCACCGGCCGATGAACAGCGGGTACAGCAAGCTCTAACAAGCCTGCAAACCCGGATACAGCATCTTGAACCTCGTGCCGATAGCAAAGAGCCGTTAGTGCTTCAACAAATCGGGCTGCTACTGGCGCTGCTGCCAGAGATTTGCCGGCTACAGCGACAGGTTGAGATTCAACCTGAATAGCTCTCACTCTCCCGCATCTGTTCCGTTGCCCACTTCTCAAGCTCCTGACGCTGCTGCGTCGGGAGCGTGGCCGCGTGGACGCCTTCAATAGCCCCCTGTAAGGAATAAAGAATATTCACCGTTAGCGCTTTATTTATTTTTCGTAACCTCAACCAGGCTTCTTTGGCCCCAATCTTACGCAGCATCAATTCATCCGTAATGCCTGAATTAATCAGCTGTAGTTCCATATGAAAACTGATATTTGGCAAATTTTTTAATCTTCCGGAATGTCGCTGCCGATGTTTTTCATGACGCGCGCTCTGTAATGACAGCGCCGATAAATGAAAAAGCATTTTGCTATCCCGCCAAAGTTCCTCATCAATATGATAATACTTCAGCGCGACCAGACGACCATTCTTCTGCATCTTCAACAGCGGGTTTTTATGCGCCACGCGGTACTCCGCGCTCTGCTCGCAAACCCGAAGATAGATCTCTCCCTCAGCCATCATGGCAAACACGGTATTATCTATCGCCAGGCTATAGCCACCAAATAAGGGCCGACAGCTTATTTTTCCTAATGGAGACAAACATGCCCGAAACTGATGGATCCTAAGACATATAAGTTTCTTCATGATTATTCCTTTGTTAATCATGTAAATAAGACATAAATGTGCTAACGGATCCGTTAAAAGAGAAAATAAGTGACTTCTCTTCATGCGGCAACATGAATTATCTGTTCATTTTAATCAGCGTGTTTTTTTGCGAGCCGCTTTCAGAAAATAGTCATTTGATGAAGTTAAACGCGGGAAAGATAAAATGCTTAATTAATATTCATCACAGTAGCGTACAGAGAGCAGGGCATCCCTGTTCGCTCATAGACCGTTAATGCCATCATTTATGAGAAGAATTTAGCCAGCAAGAAAGCGCGACAACCATGAATTCACATTGTGTACGCGCGGACATCCGATGCGACCGGTTCGGGTTCACTCCCGGCGACGTACAAATTTCATCCAGCAACAGAGAAAATAGGGTTGATCTTTCACCCGGCCGCATATACTGTATATGCATACAGTAACCCACAGGCGGGATAGACTATGTTTACATCAGCTCACGCAAATCGTTCACCACTGACTTCTACTTCAGTACGTCGTCGCTCTCATGACGCTGCCGAACAGCCAGCTAATGGGCTGATCAGTGAAATAGTCTATCGAGAAGACCAGCCCATGATGACGCAGCTGCTATTGCTTCCTTTATTACAACAGCTTGGCCAGCAATCGCGCTGGCAGCTCTGGCTGACGCCACAACAGAAGCTGAGTCGTGAATGGGTGCAGTCGTCCGGTTTGCCGCTGTCGAAGGTGATGCAGATCAGCCAGCTCTCCCCCGCTAACACCCTGGAATCCATGGTTCGCTCACTGCGCACGGGAAATTATAGCGTCGTTATTGGCTGGCTATCAGAAGAACTGAGCATTGAGGAACATGAACGCCTGGTTGCCGCTGCAGAAGAGGGTCACGCGATGGGCTTTATCATGCGCCCGGTAAGAAATACCGCTCAGCCTGGCAGACAACTTTCTGGGCTAAAAATTCACTCAAACCTGTATCATTAACCGAGTTTAGGATTAATCCTGGAATTTTTTTTGCCCTGGCGCGAGATGGGCTTTCTTGAACGGCATTTTTGTTAAAATGCTTGTCTGATGCGGCTTCGCGACTTTTTTTGCCTCGATTAAGTTCAACCGTATTGGTTAAACATAGCGTACACAACCCTTTTTTTTCATATGCCTGACGGAGTTCACACTTGTAAGTTTCGAACTAAGTTGTAGACTTTACATCGCCAGGGGTGATCGGCTTACGCTGCATGTATCAGCATAGTTAACAACAAGTCACGCCCCGGGTGAAGGATTTAACCGTGAGGTCTTCTGAACCTTCATGGCGAATTTTGGATGATAATGAGGCGCAAAAAATGAAAAAGACAGCTATCGCGATTGCAGTGGCACTGGCTGGCTTCGCTACCGTAGCGCAGGCCGCTCCGAAAGATAACACCTGGTACGCAGGTGCTAAACTGGGCTGGTCCCAGTATCACGACACCGGTTTCTACGGTAACGGTTTCCAGGGCAACAACGGCCCGACCCGTAACGATCAGCTGGGTGCTGGTGCGTTTGGTGGTTACCAGGTTAACCCGTACCTCGGTTTTGAAATGGGTTACGACTGGCTGGGCCGTATGGCTTACAAAGGCAGCGTTGACAACGGCGCTTTCAAAGCTCAGGGCGTTCAGCTGACTGCTAAACTGGGTTACCCGATCACTGACGATCTGGATATCTATACCCGTCTGGGTGGTATGGTTTGGCGCGCTGACTCCAAAGGTAACTACGCTTCTACCGGCGTTTCCCGTAGCGAACACGACACTGGCGTCTCCCCGGTATTCGCGGGCGGCTTAGAGTGGGCTGTTACTCGTGACATCGCAACCCGTCTGGAATACCAGTGGGTTAACAACATCGGCGACGCTGGCACCGTTGGTACCCGTCCTGATAACGGCATGCTGAGCCTGGGCGTATCCTACCGCTTCGGTCAGGACGACGTTGCTCCGGTTGTAGCTCCGGCGCCGGCTCCGGCTCCAGAAGTGACTACCAAGCACTTCACCCTGAAGTCTGACGTTCTGTTCAACTTCAACAAATCTACTCTGAAACCAGAAGGCCAGCAGGCTCTGGATCAGCTGTACACCCAGCTGAGCAACATGGACCCGAAAGACGGTTCCGCAGTTGTTCTGGGCTACACCGACCGTATCGGTTCTGATGCCTACAACCAGCAGCTGTCTGAGAAACGTGCTCAGTCCGTTGTTGATTACCTGGTATCCAAAGGTATCCCGGCTAGCAAAATCTCTGCTCGCGGTATGGGCGAATCCAACCCGGTTACTGGCAACACCTGTGACAACGTGAAAGCTCGCGCAGCTCTGATCGACTGCCTGGCGCCGGACCGTCGTGTAGAAATCGAAGTTAAAGGCTACAAAGACGTTGTAACTCAGCCGCAGGCTTAAGTTATCTCGTTAATAAAAAACCCCGCGATGCGGGGTTTTTTTTTACCTTAAATTCCGCTATCAAAAAGCAGCAACGCACCGATATATCCCGATGCTTGCATCACTACTCTTTACCTAACAGTACCTGCAAATCATGCTTCAGGCTGGACATCTTGCTGGCATACTTCTCTTTATGCTCAGCATCCTCAATCAACTGCACAATGGTTTCAGAAAGCGTTTTACCCCGTCTTTGCGCCAGACCTGCCAGACGCTGCCAGACCATGAACTCCAGATCGATAGACTTTTTACGCGTATGCTGATGCTCCGCGTTAAAATGACGCTTACGTCGGGCGCGGATAGTCTGCTTCATGCGGTTCACCAGCGCCGGATTGATATGCTGCTCAATCCAGGTATTCACCAGCACGGGTTCATTTTCGAGCGTCAGTAATAAATCGACGGCGGCTTGCGCAGCGCTGGCTTCAATGTAGCGGGTAATAAGCTCACCTTCCCGGTGCTTTTTTACCAGATAAGTCCATTTCCAGCCGCTTTCAAGATTTTCCAGTTGTTGATATTTCATTGCGATCTCAATGTGACCGTGTAACTCATTTCAGGATATCAGTTTTTTCCTGATGTGCTGAGAATAAATGATCTTTCGTGATGTTGGTAGATTCGTTATCACCGCGACAATCGCAATCCCTCGTGTGCTCGGACGCCGCATAATGTATAATCGCGCGTTTTACATCTGACTAAAAAACAGCGACTTTGACCATTACGAAACTTACCCGAAACGACCTCGCTCCTGATACGGAAAGTTATCAGGCGCTGTTTGCACAAGCCGACTTAGCTCACGCAGAGGCATCGCTCTCAGGCGAACTGCAACCCCGACTCTTCTATGGCCTGGAGCAGCTTCTGGTCACTCCAGCCATTTCGCCGTTTATGCTGGTTAAAATTCCGGAAGAGCCGGAGTACCTGCAGTGGCTGGCTAACGAAACCCGTACTTTACACCAACCGGCACAAACGCTCTGTGGCGTTCGCTATCAGGTTGATGGCGGAAAAATCTCGCTCTCCCCGGCGCAAACGGCTGAAGATAATTTCGCCAGCGTTGCGCCGGTTGAAGCCGCGGACTGGATCGAAGCAGAGCAGCTTTTTGGCTGCGTGCGCCAGTTTAATGGTGAAATCACGTTACAACCCGGTCTGGTCCATCGCGCTAACGGCGGGGTATTAATTCTCTCCCTCCGTGCATTACTGGCTCAGCCCCTGCTGTGGATGCGGCTAAAAAATATGGTAACCCGCCAGCGTTTTGACTGGTTATCATTCGATGAGTCTCGCCCTCTTCCGGTCAGCATTCCCTCTATGCCCCTGAGTTTGAAAGTTATCCTGGTCGGCGAGCGGGAATCTCTTGCTGATTTTCAGGAGATGGAACCCGAGCTTTCTGCGCAGGCTATCTACAGCGAATATGAAGATAATCTGCAAATCGCTGACGCCGATACGCTGAAGCAGTGGTGCCAGTGGGTCTGGCAAAATGCTCAGCTGCTCGAACTACCGGGGCTGTCAGCTAACGCCTGGCCGCTGCTGATCCAGGAAGGTGCGCGTTATACAGGCGATCAGGAAACCTTGCCGCTGTGCGTGCTCTGGATTGCTCGCCAGCTTCGCGAAGCCGCCGCGTTCTGTGAAGGTGAAGAGATTAGCGCTGAAGAGATGCAAACCATGCTGGAGCGTCGTTTGTGGCGCGAAGGCTACCTTGCTGAACGCATCCAGGATGAAATACTGCAGGAGCAAATCCTGATCGAGACCGAAGGCGAATGCGTCGGACAAATCAACGCACTCTCCGTCATTGAGTTTCCGGGCCATCCGCGTGCGTTTGGCGAGCCTTCACGTATTAGCTGCGTCGTACATATCGGCGACGGCGAATTTATTGACGTTGAGCGTAAGGCCGAGCTCGGTGGCAACATTCATGCAAAAGGCATGATGATCATGCAGGCGTTTCTGATGTCCGAGCTGGAGCTCGAACAACAGCTCCCCTTCACCGCCTCCCTGACCTTCGAGCAGTCCTACAGCGAAGTGGATGGCGATAGCGCCTCCATGGCCGAACTGTGCGCGCTGATCAGCTCGCTGGCCAATGTGCCGATTAATCAGAGCATCGCCATTACCGGTTCTGTCGATCAGTTTGGTCGCGTACAGCCGGTTGGCGGGCTTAACGAGAAAATTGAGGGCTTCTTTGCTATTTGCCAGCAGCGTGGGCTGACCGGTAAACAGGGAGTCATCATTCCCTCCGCCAACGTTCGTCACCTGAGCCTGGCGCAGGAACTGCAACAGGCCGTTGCGGATGAGCAGTTCTTTATCTGGGCAGTCGATGACGTGACGGAAGCGCTGCCCATTCTGACCCAGCTACTCTGGGACGGCGAAGGACAAACGTTACGGCAAACCATTCAGGAACGTATTGCGCAGGCGACACAGCAAGAGAGTCGTCATCGCTTTCCGTGGCCGCTACGCTGGTTAGGCGGTTCAGGTTCGAACTGATCGGACTTGTTCAGCGTACACGTGTTAGCTATCCTGCGTCCCGAACTCAAAATAAGGCTTACTGAAAACATGGTAGATAAACGCGAATCCTATACAAAAGAAGACCTTCTTGCCTCTGGTCGTGGTGAACTCTTTGGCGCCAAAGGCCCACAGCTGCCGGCGCCAAGTATGCTGATGATGGACCGCGTCATCAAAATGACCGAAACCGGTGGTAACTATGACAAAGGTTATGTTGAGGCAGAACTCGATATTAACCCGGACCTGTGGTTCTTCGGTTGCCATTTCATTGGTGACCCGGTGATGCCGGGCTGTCTGGGCCTGGATGCCATGTGGCAGCTGGTTGGCTTCTACCTGGGCTGGTTAGGCGGCGAAGGTAAAGGACGTGCATTAGGCGTGGGCGAAGTGAAGCTCACCGGCCAGATACTGCCAACGGCGAAGAAAGTGACCTACCGTATTCATTTCAAACGCGTGATAAACCGTCGTTTGATTATGGGGCTGGCGGATGGAGAAGTGCTGGTTGACGGTCGTTTGATTTACACCGCAACCGATCTGAAAGTGGGCCTGTTCCAGGACACTTCCGCGTTCTGATAAACATCACGCGTTAGAAAAGGCGAAGCCCCCGCGCAGCGGAGGCTTCTTTTTAAAGAGACAGTCAGGCAATTTGTACCCTGTCCTCCATGGCCTCTCGCCAGCCTCCTAGCCAATAAGACCTTTGGTTTAAGGTCTGGTAAGGACACATTTCCTTAGACCTTCCGGTAATACCGGCCTGGTACCCACGCTGATGTGCCCGCTCCAGGCGATCTCGTTTTTGTCTCTTCATGCCTCGTTTCCCTCATACTTTGATCTGGTGGAAAAGAAAACAATGGTCACTAAATACGCAACCACGGTTAACGAATACCGCGAATCGGGGATAGCGTCAATGCGCAAAATTCACGCCATTGTCATATTTGTGAGCTACATGAAACTTCGTTTGTACAAAAACTGTGAACCAGCACAAGTAACAAACTGATGAGACAAATAAAAAAGCCGCTGCGATTTTCACTGTCGCAGCGGCTTTTATTCTTATTAATTTTACTTATGGCAAGCGGTTAATCTCGCTGGCAATCGCCGTCGCTTCCTGGGTCCAGGCCTGCGCGAGCGTTTTCACCATCGCGTCGTAACCATCCTCTTGTTGCTTAAGCTCAATATGGAACGGCCGCTTAATCAGCTGCCCCTGATGCTTCAGCAGCCACTCGCCGCTAACGATGACCCGGCCATCGTAACGGCCGTGAAAACCGCTGACGGACACGTTCAGCGTATCCTGCTCGCTCCCCAGCGGTTGAGAGGCAATCACCCAACCCGGAAGCTGGTTGCTAAGGTTCGCCACCAGCGTCGTTTTCAGCTGCTGATCGAGCGGGCTCGCCCACAGATTGTTATTCGCAATCACATACTGAACATCGGTGGTCTGATAGACCACCCCGTTACCGGCAAGATAATCCGGAATGCTCACCTGCTCGACCCAAAGCAAGTTTTTGCTTTGGTGGGCGGCGCTTTGCGCGCCACCCTGCGCCACGGGAAGCTGATAGTAAGTTTTACTCTCACCGCCGCTACTGCATGCCGTCAGCGCGCATACCGCCGCCGCTATTAGCCATTTCTTCATTATTTCGCTCCCTTCGGCTGCGGATCTTTTTTATCCTTCGCCTCAAATACCAGCGCATTGCTCTTATCATTGAGCGTTTTCAGTACCGGCTGCAGTTCACGAAGAACCTGATCGAGACGCTGCATATCCGCAACCATCTTATTGTATGCCGCAGATCCCGGCTGGAAGCCCTGCATACTACGATTAAGCTCGCGCAACGTATTCTGCATATCGCCCGGTAGCTGCTGCATCGACTGACTTGACGTTATCTTGTTCAGACTGTCCAGCGTCGCCTGTACGTGCTGCATCGTTTTTTCACTTTGCGCCAGCGTACTGGTTGCCTGCTCCAGCAGCGGGTTAATTGGCAGATTGTTAATTTTATCCAGCGCGTCCATCAGGCGCTGCTGGATCTGCGCCAGGCCACCGCTCACGGTTGGAATAATCGGATAACCGCCAAACTCCTGAATCTTGCCGCGCGGAGGGGCTTTCGGGTAGAAGTCGAGATCGATATACAGCGCGCCGGTCACCAGGTTTCCGGTTTTAAGCGAACCGCGCAGCCCGCGATTCATTAGATCATCGATATGCTTACGAATGTCAGGATTAGCGCCTAACTGATTGATCAGACGTTCCGGTTCAATTCGCACTTCTACCGGGATACGGTAATCGTCGTTGATGTTCTGCTTCAGCCCAGGAACAAAGAACGGCACCTTGCCGACGGTCCCCAGACGGATACCGCGGAACTCAACCGGCGCGCCGGGCTGCAGACCACGAATCGAATCTTTAAAGAACATCACGTAGTCAATATGCTGGGTAAACACCGAATCCTGGATGCTGCGTTGATCGTCAAACAGATGATATTCTGTTTTATTCGCCACCGGCTCACCTAACGGTAGCCCTTCGGGAATATCAAAGCTGACGCCGCCGCCAAACAGGGTCGACAGCGATCCCATCTCAACGCGCATACCCGCAGCGGTCAGATCCACCGCAATACCGCTATCTTTCCAGAAGCGCACGTTATTGGTCACCAACCGATCGTTAGGCGCGCTAATAAACAGCTGATAGGTAATATTGCGTTTTTGCGCATCGAAGGTGCTGGTTTCAACTGAACCTACGCGGTAGCCGCGGAAAAGCACCGGATCGCCGGGTGAAAGCTGCCCCGCTTTGCTGCTTTCCAGCAGAATGCGAATACCTTTAGCATCAGGGGAGGCCAGCGGCGGTGAATCCAGCAGCGGATACTGCGCAGGAACAGAGCCTTTGCTTCCCGGCTGCAGTTCGATATAGGCGCCGGATAACAGCGTTCCCAGACCGCTAATCCCTTCACGGCCGACCTGCGGTTTAACCACCCAAAAAACCGAATCCTGGTGCAGCAGTTTTTCCATACCTGAATTCAGCCGCGCTTTAATCTCCACGTGGGTCAGGTCGTCCGTCAGCGTCGCGCTTTCAATCACGCCGACGTCAACGCTGCGGCTTTTTATCCGGGTTTTGCCCCCTTCAATACCTTCTGCGTTAGTGGTTATCAGGGTCACTTCCGGCCCCTGGTGGCTATAGTGATAAAAGAGAATCCATGCGCCAATCAGCGCCGTGACTATCGGGAAGATCCACACCGGTGACCAGTTCTTCACCTTTTGCACTTTCGCTTCTCCGCTCTTATTTTCCATGCTGCAGTCTTTCCTCATGGCTTGAATCTGGCTCACGATCCCACAATAAACGCGGGTCAAAGGTCATGGCCGAAAACATTGTCATTACTACGACCAGCGCAAACATCACTGCTCCTATCGCCGGATAGATATTCATTAATCCACCGATGCGAACCAGAGCGGAGAGGACTGCGATAACAAACACATCAATCATTGACCAGCGGCCAACAAACTCGACGACTTCATAAATCAGATGCATGCGCTCCGAGTCGCGCGCTCCCTTGCCGCTGGCGTTCCAGCATAGCCAGCCAATGGCGATCATTTTTAACGTCGGCACCATAATACTGGCAATAAATATCACCATCGCCACCGGATACGATCCTTCGCTCCACAGCAGGATCACCCCCGCCATAATCGTGGAAGGCATTTTATCGCCCAGCAGGTCGGTAATCATGATTGGCAGAATATTGGCGGGCATATAGAGGATCAGCGAAGTCACCAACAGCGCCAGCGTCCACTGCAGGCTGTTTTTACGCCGGGCGGTTCCCCTTGTCCGACAGCGCGGACAAACGGCCTCATCGACGGGCAAAACCGCCGTGCAGCATGAGCACGAGCGTAGCCCCTGACGCAGGCCGGAGACGCCGACTTTCAGCGGCTGTGTAATCGGCGGCATTGGTGCAATATCATCCCATAACCAGCGGCGATCCACGCACTGGAACGTCCTCAGCTGTAACAGGCAGAACATACACCAGGGAACGAAGCTCAGGCCGATGCCGATATCGCCGTAGGCCATCAGCTTAACGAAGCTGACCAGCACCCCGGCGAGAAAGATTTCCGCCATCCCCCAGGTTTTAAGGTGAAACAGGATCCGCGCCAGAAACGCCTTTAGCCCGGAAGGCATGCTCACCCGATTGACCAGCAGCAGTATGGTGACCAGGCAGAAAGCCGGCACCAGCTGGACGAAAAGTAAAAAGAAGGTACCGAGGCTGGCGTAATCCTCGCTAAACAGCACGTTCGGAATTTCCAGCAGCTCGATTTCGCTGCTGATCCCTCCAACCTTCATATAGATGAAGGGGAACAGATTGGCCAGCAGCAGCATGAACAACGCGACCAACGCGTAGGCTGTGGGACGCTGCCGGGGCGCGTCCCATGACGTTGTCAATGTCGTTCCGCAACGCGGACACGTAGCTTTCTGGCGATGCTCCAGCTGCGGCAAAGCCACCAGCAGATCACATTGTCGACACAGGATATGCCGCGCAGCATGATGATGATCGCACATGAAAACTCCTCAGCTTATGCGCCGTTTTTTAAACCTTCGAGATATTCCCAGCGTTCGAAGGCGGTTTCCAGCGCCTGCTCCGCTTCACTCAGCTGTGCGAGCACCTGCTGCGTATGGTCATGCGACTGACCAAAGAAAGAAGGGTCGGCAACCTGTTCCTGCAAATTCTGCAGCTGGGCTTCCAGTTCTTCCAGTTTTTGCGGCAGCTGTTCCAGCTCGCGCTGCAGGTTATAGCTTAGTTTGCTGGCAGCGCGTTTGACACTTTCTGCTTTCGGTTGAGCAACTTCAACTGTCTTTTTAGAAACCGGCTGTTTTTTCGCCAGATACTGCGCCTGCTGACCGCGTGCGTCATGATAGCCGCCCACGTATTGGCCAATTTGCCCCGCGCCTTCGAAGATCCAACACTCCGTTACCGTGTTATCCACAAACTGACGGTCGTGGCTAACCAGCATCACGGTTCCCTGATAACCGTCGACAAGCTCTTCCAGCAGCTCCAGGGTTTCGACATCCAGATCGTTTGTCGGTTCATCGAGTATCAACAGGTTGCTGGGCTTGAGGAACAGGCGCGCCAGCAGCAGGCGGTTACGCTCCCCGCCCGACAGTGCCCGCACCGGCGTCATCGCGCGTTTCGGATGGAACATAAAGTCCTGCAGATAGCCCAGGACGTGGCGCGGCTTGCCGTTCACCATCACTTCCTGTTTACCTTCCGCGAGGTTGTCCATCACCGTTTTATCCGGATCAAGTTCCGCGCGGTGCTGGTCGAAGTAAGCCACTTCCAGCTTGGTACCCACATGAATACGTCCGCTATCCGCCTGCAGCTGACCGAGCATCAGCTTCAGCAGCGTAGTTTTGCCGCAGCCGTTCGGGCCAATCAGCGCAATTTTGTCGCCGCGCTGGATTTGGGCGGTGAAGTCTTTAACCAGCACCTTGCCATCAACCTGGTAGTTGACGTTCTCCATTTCGAACACAATCTTGCCCGAACGCGCGGCCTCTTCCACCTGCATCTTCGCGCTGCCCATCACTTCACGGCGCTCACCGCGCTCGCGGCGCATGGCTTTCAACGCCCGCACGCGCCCTTCGTTACGGGTGCGACGCGCTTTGATCCCCTGACGGATCCACACTTCTTCCTGCGCCAGCTTGCGATCGAACTCCGCGTTCTGTAACTCTTCCACGCGCAGCGCTTCTTCTTTATCCAGCAGATATTGATCGTAGTTCCCCGGATAGGTCACCAGCTTACCGCGATCGAGATCGACAATTCGCGTCGCCATGTTGCGAATAAAGGAACGGTCGTGCGAAATAAAAATAATGGTGCCTTTGAACATCTTCAGGAAACCTTCCAGCCAGTCGATAGTTTCAATATCGAGGTGGTTGGTCGGTTCATCGAGCAGCAGCACGCGCGGCCCGCTGACCAGCGCGCGGCCGAGGGCCGCTTTACGCAGCCAGCCGCCGGACAGCGAGGAAAGCTCGGCGTTAGGATCCAGATTCAGCTGTTCCAGCACTTCATTAATGCGGCTATCGAGCTGCCACAGCCCTAAATTATCCAGTTGTTCCTGAAGGCGCGCCAGTTCGTTCAGATTCTTGTCGCTCGGGTCGGTCATCACCAGCTGCGAAACATCGTGATAACCCTTGAGGTATGCCGCTTGTTCAGCAATACCTTCCGCCACAAAGTCATAGACGGTTCCGGTAACATTACGCGGCGGATCCTGCTGTAGACGCGCCACAACCAGATCCAGTTCATAGATAATGCGCCCGTCATCAAGACCCTGTTCACGATTGAGGATCTTCATCAGGGTCGATTTACCCGCACCGTTGCGCCCTACCAGGCAGACGCGTTCGTTATCTTCGATATGCAGTTCAGCATTATCCAGCAGCGGCGCATCGCTGAAAGAGAGCCAGGCGCCGTGCATACTAATTAAAGACATTCTTTATTCCTTTCAGGCTGCGGTAATCAGCCAGCAGTTGTGAATCTGACGGTTGCGGGCAAAATCCTGAGACAGCGTTTTTTGCGTGATCTCCTGCGCCTTCAGGCCCAGCTGCGCCAGCCCGTCATGATCCATACGGAAACCGCGTTTGTTGTTCGAGAACATAATCGTGCCGCCTTTACGCAGCAGACGTTTTAAATCGGTCATCAGGCGCAAATGATCGCGCTGTACGTCAAACGCATCATCCATACGCTTTGAGTTGGAGAAGGTTGGCGGATCGATAAAGATCAGATCAAACTGTTCGGTGGTCTCCCGCAGCCAGCCCAGCACATCAGCCTGCATCAGGCGATGCGCGCGGCCGGTTAAGCCATTGAGGCGCAGGTTACGTTCAGCCCATTCAAGATAGGTACGTGACATATCGACCGTCGTCGTGGAACGCGCGCCGCCAAGGCCGGCGTGGACGCTGGCGCTACCGGTGTAGGAGAAAAGGTTGAGGAAATCTTTGCCTTTGCTCATCTGGCCCAGCATGCGGCGAGCAATACGGTGGTCGAGGAACAGCCCGGTATCCAGGTAGTCGGTCAGGTTTACCCACAGACGTGCGTTATACTCCTGCACCTCAATGAACTCACCTTTTTCACCCATTTTCTGATACTGGTTTTTCCCTTTCTGCCGTTCGCGGGTTTTCAGCACCAGCTTGTTCGGCGCAATCCCCAGTACGGCAATGGTGGCGGCGATAATATCAAACAGGCGCTGGCGGGCCTTGTGCGCGTCAACGGTTTTCGGCGGCGCATACTCCTGCACCACCACCCAGTCGGCGTAGCGGTCGATAGCGACGTTGTACTCCGGGAGGTCGGCATCATACAGGCGATAGCATTCAATGCCTTCCTGACGCGCCCACTTCTCATATTTTTTCAGGTTCTTACGCAGACGGTTGGCGAAATCTTCCGCCAGCATCGCGGTTTTGCCGCCTTCGTTTTCTGCAAGATGATAGTTCTTCTGGACGCAGTCGAGCGGTCCATTTTTCGCTTTAAACTGCTTATCAGCGCGCAGCTGCAGGCAGCTCAGCAGATCCGGCGAGGCGCTAAACAGCGACAGGTTCCAGCCGCCAAACTGATTTTTCATGATCCGCCCCAGCAGGCTATGCAGGGCAATCAGCGCCGGTTCACTCTCCAGACGCTCGCCGTACGGCGGGTTGCTTATCACCGTGCCGTAAGGGCCCTTCGGCAGTGGGTTGCTAAGCTGGGCAACGTCTTTCACTTCGAAGGTAATCAGTTCGCCAATACCGGCGCGGCGGGCGTTGCGCTGCGCGCGTTCGATGACGCGGGCGTCAACGTCGGAACCGTAAAAGCGCGACTCATACACCGCCAGCCCCTGACGGGCGCGGGTTTGTGCTTCGGACTTCACCTCTTTCCAGATAGCATCGTCATGCTGCGCCCAGCCGCCGAAACCCCAATGGCCGCGGTGTAAACCCGGCGCACGATCGGTAGCGAGCATCGCCGCTTCAATCAGCAGCGTACCGGAACCGCACATGGGATCGAGCAGCGGCGTACCGGCAGCCCAGCCGGAACGCATCACTATCGCCGCAGCCAGGTTTTCTTTGATGGGCGCCATACCGGTACCGTCGCGGTAGCCGCGCAGGTGCAGCCCCTCGCCGCTAAGATCCAGGGAGATATGCGCGGTCTCTTTATTCAGCCAGACGTTAATACGCAGATCGGGATTTTCGCGATCGACGTTGGGACGCGGCAGATTCTTACGCGTAAAGCTGTCGACGATGGCGTCTTTCACCTTCAACGCCCCGTACTGGCTGTTGCGGATCTCTTCGTTCAGCCCGCTAAAGTGCACGGCAAAAGTGGCATTCTGAGTGAAAATCTCCGTCCATGGAATGGCCTGTACGCCAAGGTACAGATCCAGGTCGCTGTATACGCTGCACTGCCCCAGCGGCAGCATAATCCGCGAAGCCAGCCGGCTCCACATCAGGCTTTGATACAGCAGCCGCGTATCTCCCTGAAAATGGACCCCGCCCTGGACCAACTGGCAGTCCACCGCGCCCAGCCCTTCCAGTTCAGTTTTTAACAGCTCTTCCAGCCCACGAGCCGTACTGGCAAACAGAGAATTCATATCGTCACTTTTACTAAAAGAAAATTGGTGCGCATTATAGCCAATATGCGCCCCATGTCATAAAGTTAAAGGCTTATTTTTAAAGCCAGGGGCAGCGTATGGTAACCCTTTCGCGACTTTTTATTCATCCCGTCAAATCGATGCGGGGAATGGGGCTCAGCCACGCTTATGCAGACAGCAGCGGGCTGGCCTTCGATCGTATATTTATGGTGACGGAAACCGATGGCACCTTCATTACCGCCCGTCAGTTTCCGCAAATGGTCAAATTTATTCCCGCGCCGCTCCATGATGGTCTGCATCTGACCGCGCCGGACGGCAGCAGCGCGATGGTGCGCTTCAGCGATTTCTCCGTACAGCAGGAGCCGACCGAAGTCTGGGGCAACCATTTTACCGCCCTGATTGCCCCGGACCGGGTGAACAAGTGGCTAAGCGGGTTCTTCAACCGCAGCGTTCAGCTCCGCTGGCTGGGGCCAGCGCTTAGCCGCAGGGTAAAACGTCACGATGCCGTCCCCCTCTCTTTTGCCGACGGTTTTCCCTATCTGCTGGCCAATGAGGCCTCGCTGCGCGATCTGCAAAATCGCTGTCCGGCCAGCGTAAGCATAGAACAATTTCGCCCAAATCTGCTGGTGACCGGCGCGGCCGCCTGGGAAGAAGATACGTGGAAAGTGGTGCGCATTGGCGAGGTCATTTTTGATGTCGTCAAACCGTGCAGCCGCTGCGTATTGACCACCGTCAGCCCGGAGCGCGGGCAAAAGCATCCTTCCGGGGAGCCCTTAAGCACGCTGCAGCGTTTCCGCACGGCGCTGGATAACGGCGATGTCGATTTTGGCCAGAACCTGATCGCGCGAAATAGCGGCGTAATCCGCGTGGGCGATGCGTTAGAAGTGCTGGCCAGCGGCCCGGCGAAGGCCTACGGCGCAGGCGAGAGTGATACTACGCCGGCACCTGAAGCGCAGGAGAACGCGACGGTAGAAATAGCGTGGCAGGGAGTGAGTTTTACCGGTAATAATCAGCAAATCTTGCTGGAGCAGCTGGAACAACAGGGAATTCGTATTCCTTACTCCTGCCGGGCTGGGATTTGCGGCAGCTGCCGCATCCGGCTGGAAGAAGGAGAAGTCAGCGCGCTGAAGAAAAACGCGGTCGCCGCAGATGGCACCATTTTATGCTGTAGCTGCGTGCCGAAAACCGCGGTGAGGCTGGCGCCTTAAACCGCCTGACCCAGGCTGTAGCTGGCGACGCCTGGCGCTGGCTGCAGCCTGTCGTTCATAATTTTAATCACGTCGCCGAGCTGCATCACCCGCCCGGCAAGCGTCAGACCGGGCTGGGCTAACAGGCACAGCGCGGCGTTTTCTCCGGGCTCAACCACCAGCAGATTCACCTGCTGGCCGGTATCGCTGAGCCATGCGCTGGCGGCATCGCCAACGCCGGGCTGCCAGCTCTCTTCATGCGTGTTGAAATGCCAGCTTTTCGGCATTTGCGGCTTGAGAAAACGAATCGCAACCAGCGCATTGAGTACTAATTCAGCGCGCTGTTCTTTTGATAATTCGAGATCGCGGCACTTTTCTTCAAATGAAAAATAGAGCGCTGCGTCATCAACGCAAAATCCGGAAGGCGCGAAGGCGTCGGGCGTCAACATGCGGCGAGCAAAACGCGATCTGAATAACATGCCATTAGCCAGATCGAGCATCATGCGGTCATGCTCTTCATCGTAATACCAGCGCCAGTTATCGTCAGGTTTGATCCGCATTTCTACCCCCGTCCTCTTCCACTTCCGTCTGTAATAAACAGGTAAACTGCTACAGAATATTTCAAAAATTAAGAAAAGACTAAAATGTCTAAATAAGCAACAATGAAGGAATATAAAACAACCAGGGCTATAAATAAAGCCCTGGTGGAGTATCAGAGGGGGAAAAGATTAGATATGGGTAACAATTTCTTTAATCAGCGGCGGGCCTTTAAAAATAAATCCGGAATAAATCTGCACCAGCGTCGCTCCGGCGGCTATCTTTTCCCGGGCGGCAATCACCGAGTCAATACCGCCGACTCCGATAATTGGCAGGCGGCCATTTAATTCCGCAGACAGCATGCGGATAATTTCCGTACTCTTCAGCTGCAATGGACGTCCGCTAAGGCCACCGGTTTCATCACAATGTTTCATCCCCTGCACCAGCGATCGATCCAGAGTGGTATTGGTGGCAATGACGCCATCTATATTATGCCGGACTAAACTGTCCGCTACCTGGATCAATTCTTCGACGGAAAGATCCGGAGCGATCTTTACGGCCACAGGAACATATTTTTGATGTTTCTCTTGTAGCTCGCGTTGCTTATTTTTAATACCAGAAAGCAAATCGTCCAGCGCATCTCCGTATTGTAAAGTACGCAAGCCTGGGGTATTCGGCGAGGAGATATTAATGGCGATATAGCCGGCATAAGCATAGATTTTTTCCATACAAATCAGATAATCATCTTTGCCTTGTTCTACCGGTGTATCTTTATTCTTGCCAATATTAATACCCAGAATGCCGTCAAAATGCGCCTTTTTTACGTTCTCCACGAGGTTATCAACACCGTGGTTATTAAAGCCCATGCGGTTGATCAAACCTTCGGCATCGACCAGGCGGAAGATCCTTGGCTTATCGTTGCCCGGCTGTGGACGTGGCGTCACGGTACCAATTTCAATGGAACCAAAACCCATCGCCCCGAGCGCATCAATGCACTCGCCGTTTTTATCCAGCCCGGCGGCCAGGCCCAGCGGGTTCTTAAATGTGAGCCCCATACAGGTTACCGGCTTTGTCGGTACCTTCTGGCGAACCAACATTTCCAGCGGGGTACCCGAAACACGGCGTAATTGTTGAAAAGTGACTTCATGAGCGCGCTCAGGATCGAGCTGAAAAAGGGCTTTACGAACGAAGGGGTAGTACATGAACTCTCCTGGATTCCCGGTGTGCAAACCGGGGGCGTATTATGTGCGATCCACCCCGGAAAGGGAATTGACCTACGACAAAAAATCTTACTTCCGACGCAAACGTTTACTTTTCTCCCGCTCGTTATGCACTTTCTGACAATCCAACGCCGGATAAATCATTTAGGGAAATAAAAGCGCTCTGTCACACTGCGGCTAAATGTTATCAATTATAGATAAATGCAAATATTTAGTTATAAGGAGAGAGTATGCGAGTCATCACACTTGCGGGCAGCCCGCGCTACCCTTCCCGCTCCAGCGCGCTTCTGGAATACGCCAGAGAGACGCTCTCGGCGGCGGATATCGAGGTCTGCCACTGGCATCTGCAGAATTTCGCTCCGGAAGACCTGCTCTACGCTCGCTTTGATAACCCAGCCCTCCATGCGTTAAATGAACAGCTTGCCGGCGCCGATGGGCTGATCATCGCGACGCCCGTCTATAAGGCCTCTTTTTCCGGCGCGTTAAAGACGCTTCTGGACCTGCTGCCGGAGCGCGCGCTGGAGGGCAAAATCGTTCTGCCGTTGGCTACCGGCGGAACCATCGCCCATATGCTGGCGGTGGATTACGCCTTAAAACCGGTACTCAACGCGCTGAAAGCCCAGGAGATCCTCCACGGCGTTTTCGCTGACGATAGCCAGGTTACGGATTATCAGCATAAACCGCAGTTTACCCCGAATCTGCAGGGCCGCCTCGACCAGGCGCTGGAAACCTTCTGGCAGGCGCTGCATCGCCCCAGCAGCCGCGCGCCGGCGCTGAAAACCTTACAGCGGGTTGAGCACGTTTAAAGTTCAGCGTTGATGCCCATCACCAGGCAAAACGCTAAAGAATAAAGGAACACTGTATGGCGACGCTTTCGCAAAAACTCCTGATCCGCATAGCCCCCTGGCTTTTGCCGGTTGGCAGCGTGATTGTATGGCAATTCGCCTCTTCCGTTGGTTGGCTCTCTACCCGTATTTTGCCGTCACCGGAAGGGGTGCTCAAAGCCTTCTGGACGCTCTCCGCCAGCGGCGAGCTTTGGCAACATCTGGCCATCAGCTCATGGCGGGCGCTTATTGGTTTCAGCATCGGCGGTTCCATTGGCCTGGTTCTCGGGCTTATCAGCGGCCTGTCGCGCTGGGGCGAACGCCTGCTGGACACCTCCATTCAGATGCTGCGCAACGTACCGCACCTCGCGCTGATTCCGCTGGTGATTTTATGGTTCGGCATCGATGAAAGCGCCAAAATTTTCCTCGTGGCGCTGGGGACGATGTTCCCGATTTATATCAACACCTGGCACGGTATTCGAAACATTGACCGGGGTCTGGTGGAGATGGCCCGCAGCTATGGCTTATCGGGTTTTGCTCTGTTCCGTCACGTGATCCTGCCGGGCGCCCTGCCCTCCATTATGGTCGGCATCCGGTTTGCGCTCGGCCTGATGTGGTTAACGCTGATCGTGGCTGAAACCATCTCGGCTAACGCCGGTATCGGCTATCTGGCGATGAATGCCCGCGAATTTCTGCAGACCGATGTCGTGGTCGTCGCCATTATTCTTTACGCTATTCTCGGCAAACTGGCCGACTTCAGCGCACAGCTTCTTGAACGCGTCTGGCTGCGCTGGAATCCGGCTTACCACCTTCAGGAGGCCAACGCATGACAACCGCGCGTCTTAATCCGGGGATCCCGCTACTGCTAAACGGCGTAAGCAAGCGTTACGGCAGCAAAACGATTCTGAATGAACTCGATCTGCATATTCCCACCGGGCAATTTGTCGCGGTGGTCGGACGCAGCGGCGGCGGTAAAAGCACCCTGCTGCGGCTGCTCGCCGGGCTGGAAAAACCCAACGCCGGGCAGCTGCTGGCGGGTTCGACGCCGCTGGCGCAAATCCAGGAGGATACCCGGATGATGTTCCAGGATTCCCGCCTGCTGCCGTGGAAAACGGTGATCGACAATGTCGGCCTCGGGCTGAAGGGGCAGTGGCGCGAGGCGGCGCTCAAGGCGCTGGCGAGCGTCGGCCTTGAAGACCGCGCCGGTGAATGGCCCGCGGCGCTTTCCGGCGGGCAAAAGCAGCGCGTGGCGCTGGCTCGCGCGTTAATTCATCGCCCCGGATTATTACTGCTTGATGAACCGCTGGGCGCGCTGGACGCCCTCACTCGCCTGGAGATGCAGGATCTGATTGTCTCGCTGTGGCAGGAGCACGGATTTACCGTTCTGCTGGTCACCCACGACGTCAGCGAGGCGGTGGCGATGGCCGATCGCGTTTTGCTGATTGAAGAGGGGAAGATAGGGCTGGATCTGCTGGTGGACATTCCCCGTCCGCGACGCACGGGTTCAGCGAAGCTGGCCGAACTGGAAGCGGAAGTACTGAATCGGGTGATGCAGCGCGGCAAGAACGAATCCTCGCCACGCTTAGTGAGCCACGGTTAACGACTGCGACGTTCCCCCGCTCGCGCTGCGCTTAGCGGGGCTACAGGTTTGGACTCGCGCTGGCGTTACGCCAGCGCTTTACTGATTTTCTCGAACAGATCCCCGGAAAGATTCTCCAGCCCCTTCAGCTGCTCCAGCGCCCCGCGCATCAGCGCCTGACGTTTCTCGTCATAGCGTTTCAGACGAATCAGCGGCTCAATCAGACGCGAAGCCACCTGCGGGTTGCGGCTGTTCAGCTCAGTCAGCATCTCGACCAGGAACTGATAGCCGCTGCCGTCTTCTGCATGGAACGCCGCCGGGTTGCTGCCGGCAAAGGCGCCGATCAGAGAACGGACGCGGTTCGGGTTACCCATGCTGAACGAGCGATGATGCAACAGGCCGCGAACCGTCTCCAGGACGTTATCCGCCGGGCTGGTGGACTGCAGGATAAACCATTTATCCATGACCAGTCCGTCCTGGTGCCACTTGTCGTCATATTCCTGCATCAGCGCATCGCGGCACGGCAGCTGGGCCGCTACGGCCGCCGCCAGCGCCGCCAGCGCGTCGGTCATATTGTCCGCATGGTGATACTGCGCGCTAATCAGTTTATCCGCCAGCTCGGTATCGCCAAACGCCAGGTAGCGCAGGCAGGTATTACGCAGAGAACGCTTACCGATATCGGCATGCTCAACGCGGTAGCCGTCGAGCTTGTTGGCGTTGTAAACCGCCAGGAACTCGTCAGCCAGCTCTTTCGCCAGCGTGCGGGTCAGCGCTTCGCGCACCGCCGCGATGGCAAGCGGATCGATAATCGCAAACAGCTCCGCCATTTCATTCGCTGAAGGCAGCGTCAGGATCTCCGCCGCCAGCGCCGGATCGATCTTCTCATCCAGCAGAATCGCGCGGAACGCATCGGCGACGTGAATCGGCAGAGACAGCGGCTGCCCCTGCTGGTGACGGTTGACGTTGAGTTTGATATAGGTCGCCAGCAGGCTCTGCGCCGCGTCCCAGCGGGAGAAATCATTCCGCGCGTGGCGCATCAGGAAGGTCAGCTGCTGATCGCTCCATTTGTACTCCAGCTTCACCGGCGCGGAAAACTCGCAAAGCAGCGCCGGGACAGGCTGGAAGTAAACGTTGTCGAAAACAAAAGTCTGCTCCGCCTGGGTGACGTTCAGCACGTGATGCACCGGGTGACCGCCCTTCTGCAGCGGGATTACCTTGCCTTCGTTATCGTACAGCTCGATGTCGAACGGAATATGCAGCGGCAGCTTCTCCGCCTGCTCAGCGGTCGGCGGCGTGCGCTGGCTGATGGTCAGCGTGTACTGCTCCGTTTCCGGATTGTAGTCATCATGGACGGTGACAATTGGCGTACCGGACTGGCTATACCAGCGGCGGAAGTGGGACAGATCGACGTTGGAAGCGTCTTCCATCGCCTGGACAAAGTCGTCGCAGGTCGCGGCGCTGCCGTCGTGGCGCTCAAAATAGAGCTGCATGCCTTTCTGGAAATTCTCTTCCCCCAGCAGGGTATGCAGCATGCGGATCACTTCCGCTCCCTTCTCATACACCGTCAGGGTATAGAAGTTGTTCATCTCAATCACGCTATCCGGGCGAATCGGATGCGCCATCGGGCTGGCGTCTTCGGCAAACTGCAGGCCGCGCATGGTGCGTACGTTATTGATGCGGTTCACCGCGCGCGAGCCGAGGTCGGAGCTGAATTCCTGATCGCGGAAAACGGTCAACCCCTCTTTCAGACTGAGCTGGAACCAGTCGCGGCAGGTCACGCGATTGCCGGTCCAGTTATGGAAATATTCATGACCAATCACGCGCTCGATATCCAGGTAATCTTTATCGGTCGCGGTATCGGTACGCGCCAGTACGTATTTGGAGTTAAAGACGTTAAGGCCTTTGTTCTCCATGGCGCCCATGTTGAAGAAGTCGACGGCGACAATCATATAGATGTCGAGGTCGTACTCGAGACCAAAGCGGGTTTCGTCCCACTTCATGGAATTTTGCAGCGAAGTCATCGCCCACGGCGCGCGGTCAAGGTTACCGCGGTCAACGTAGAGCTCCAGCGCCACTTCACGCCCCGAACGGGTTTTGAAGGTATCGCGCAGGACGTCAAAATCACCGGCCACCAGCGCAAACAGGTAGCACGGTTTTGGGAACGGGTCCTGCCACTGGATCCAGTGACGGCCATTTTCCAGCTCGCCCTGGGCCACGCGGTTACCGTTGGAGAGCAGAAACGGGTATTTTGCTTTATCGGCGATGATTTTGGTGGTGAAGCGCGCCAGAACGTCCGGGCGGTCCGGATACCAGGTAATGTGGCGGAAGCCTTCCGCCTCGCACTGGGTACACAGCGCTTCGCCGGACTGATATAGCCCTTCCAGCGCGGTATTCGCCGCCGGGCTGATTTCATTGACGATGGTCAGAGTGAAATGTTCCGGCAACCCGCTAATCACCAGCTGGTTATTTTCTTCCTTGTAGTCGCTCCACGGCTGACCATCAATCCGCAGAGAGACCAACGTCAGGTCTTCGCCATCCAGACGCAATGGCACATCAGACGTAGCCGCATGGCGGGAGACCTTGCTCTCAGCCGTCACAACGGTTTTCGCGGCATCCAGGTCAAAGGTCAAATCGATATCGCTAATCAGATACTCCGGCTCACGGTAGTCGTGGCGGTATTTGGCTTGGGGCTGTTGTGTCATAAAAAACCTTTAGCGTGTCCTGTAAAGTGTCGACTCAGTCTATTCCTGTTGCGCAAATCTCGCTATGCAGAATCTTCATCTTTTCAATGCTAAACATGAAAATTGCTACATTTTGATAACACAAGAGGCACGAAATGCGCTCGACCAGGCGCAAAGCTTGTGGTGTGATGCGTGTTCAATATATTAAACTAGGCCTCGCAAATGACCGTCAGCGTCGCCATCAGCCGTCACCGCGGGACAGCGTCGGGTATTACAGGTATACTCCGCCTCCTTTTACCGCTTTGGTTTTGATGGAAACGCTCCAGTGAGAGGATGCTACTGCGCACCATGACCCAATTCACTTCTCCTGTACTGCACTCGTTGCTTGATACGGATGCCTACAAGCTGCACATGCAGCAGGCTGTCTTCCACCGCTACAATGATGTACAGGTTGCGGCGGAGTTCCGCTGCCGCGGGGACGATCTGCTCGGCATCTACGCCGATGCGATTCGCGAGCAGGTTGAGACGATGCGCGACCTGAGACTGCAGGACGATGAATATCACTGGTTGTCGAGCCTGCCCTTCTTTGCGCCAGACTATCTCGAGTGGCTACGCGGCTTCCGCTACGACCCGCGCCAGGTCACGGTCATCAATGACAACGGCAAGTTGAATATTCGCCTTTCCGGCCCCTGGCTTGAAGTTATTATGTGGGAAGTTCCGCTGCTGGCGGTGATAAGCGAGCTGGTACATCGCTATCGCTCGCCGGAAATCAGCGTCGATCTCGCGCTGGACACCCTTGAGCATAAGCTGACTGACTTTAACCGCCTCACTGCTGATATCGATATGTCGGGCTTCCGCCTGATGGATTTCGGTACCCGCCGCCGCTTCTCCCGCGAGGTGCAGCAGGCGATTGTTCAGCGTCTTCAGCAAGAATCCTGGTTCACCGGTACCAGCAATTACGATCTGGCGCGGCGTTTGAATTTGACCCCAATGGGGACCCAGGCTCACGAATGGTTCCAGGCGCATCAGCAGATCAGCCCGAACCTGGCGAGCAGCCAGCGCGCGGCTCTCGCTGCCTGGCTGGAAGAGTATCCCGATCGGCTGGGGATTGCGCTGACCGACTGCATTACGATGGACGCTTTTCTGCGCGATTTCGGGCCGGAGTTTGCGACCCGCTATCAGGGGCTGCGCCACGACTCCGGCGACCCGGTGGAATGGGGCGAGAAGGCTATCGCCCACTACAAAAAGCTGGGCATCGACCCGCTGAGCAAAGTGCTGGTATTTTCCGACAATCTCGACCTGACAAAAGCGGTTGATCTCTATCGCCACTTCTCATCGCGGGTGAATCTGAGCTTCGGTATTGGCACGCGTTTAACCTGCGATATTCCCCAGGTGAAGCCGCTCAATATTGTTATCAAGCTGGTGGAGTGCAACGGTAAACCGGTGGCGAAACTTTCGGATAGCCCGGGTAAAACGATTTGTCACGATAAAGCTTTCGTCCGCGCGCTGCGCAAAGCCTTCGATCTACCGCCGGTTAAAAAAGCCAGCTAGGTCATATAAAGACAAAATGCGTCCGCCAAAACGGGCGCATTTTTATTCGCCTCCGCTTATCACCCCGAGACGTTATCAAGCATTAAGAACCCCGGTCGCCCTGCATGGGATAATCGCAATGAACGAATCTCTCTGAATATCAGGCTCTCACGCAGCAAAGTAGGCTATCTCCTTATTTATTTCCTAAAACCCCCCTTTCTTGTGCGAAATCTACTTGTCTGATGGAAGATGACAGGTAACATAGATATCCCCCTGTTGCAGGGGAATACAGATTTTTCTATTGGACTAACAAGAGAGACTATTATGAGCGTTGTGCCTGTAGCCGACGTACTCCAGGGCCGCGTTGCCGTTGACAGCGAAGTCACCGTGCGCGGATGGGTGCGTACCCGCCGAGATTCTAAAGCTGGCTTTTCTTTCCTCGCCGTCTATGACGGTTCCTGCTTTGATCCTGTACAGGCCGTTATTAGTAATTCTCTTCCCAATTACAATCAGGAAGTGCTGCGCCTGACCACCGGCTGCTCGGTCGTGGTGACCGGTAAAGTCGTGGCATCTCAGGGCCAGGGCCAGAGTTTTGAAATCCAGGCCAGCCACGTGGAAGTCAGCGGCTGGGTGGAAGATCCGGATACTTATCCGATGGCGGCTAAACGCCATAGCATCGAGTACCTGCGTGAAGTTGCCCACCTGCGCCCGCGCACCAACCTGATTGGCGCGGTGGCGCGCGTTCGCCATACCCTGGCGCAGGCGCTGCACCGTTTCTTCGACGAGCAGGGTTTCTTCTGGGTTTCGACTCCGCTGATTACCGCTTCCGACACTGAAGGCGCCGGCGAGATGTTCCGCGTGTCAACGCTGGATCTGGAAAACCTGCCGCGCAACGAACAGGGCAAAGTCGATTTCGATAAAGACTTCTTCGGCAAAGAGTCGTTCCTGACCGTTTCCGGCCAGCTGAACGGCGAAACCTACGCCTGCGCGCTGTCCAAAATCTACACTTTTGGCCCGACCTTCCGTGCGGAAAACTCCAACACCAGCCGTCACCTGGCGGAGTTCTGGATGCTGGAACCGGAAGTCGCCTTTGCTAACCTGAACGATGTGGCAGGTCTGGCGGAAGCGATGCTGAAGTACGTCTTCAAAGCCGTTCTCGAAGAGCGCGCAGACGACATGCAGTTCTTTGCCGAACGCGTTGATAAAGACGCTATCGACCGCCTGCAGCGTTTCGTTTCCGCTGATTTTGCCCAGGTTGATTACACTGACGCGGTCACCATTCTGGAAAACTGCGGTAAGTCGTTCGAAAACCCGGTCTACTGGGGCGTGGATCTCTCCTCCGAGCACGAACGCTATCTGGCGGAAGAGCACTTTAAAGCTCCGGTGGTGGTGAAAAACTACCCGAAAGACATCAAGGCGTTCTATATGCGCCTTAACGAAGACGGTAAAACCGTCGCCGCAATGGACGTTCTGGCGCCGGGCATCGGTGAAATTATCGGTGGCTCCCAGCGTGAAGAGCGCCTGGACGTGCTTGACGCGCGTATGGCGGAAATGGGTCTTAATAAAGAAGACTACTGGTGGTATCGCGACCTGCGCCGTTACGGCACCGTACCGCACTCCGGTTTCGGTCTGGGCTTTGAGCGTCTTATCGCCTACGTGACCGGCGTGCAGAACGTTCGCGACGTCATTCCGTTCCCGCGGACCCCGCGTAACGCGACTTTCTGATTTTTTTCTGCAATTTTCATCCAGGGCCAGCGCAAGCTGGCCTTTTTTTATGTCAATTTACGTTAACGAATATCAGGAAACTTAAACATCAACCATCCTGATTCACAATTATGTTACGCACTATTTCATTAGCGACCGCTAATTAAAACCGCACCTTATGTTCATAAATTGGCAAACATGCTGATTATATTGCTCGTTTTTTAACCAGTCACAGCACAACTTGCAACGACAAGATTTGAATAAAAATAAAGCAAAATGCTGACGTAAAATGCACAAACCCTCTCTTATCTAAATTAATCATAATTAATTCATATAGATATATAAAGACAGGTGATTTAATCGGCGAACAGGTGCGGAATGTTGATTGAGTTCACAAAGTTCCCAAAAATACATATTTAGTTACATAGAATTTCTTTTTGTTACTCATATGCGATATTGGTAGCATTTTCAGGCTAGCGAAACGTTGTTCTGAATGGAAAGATGCCTCCAGACACCAAACTATCATCAATAGTTCTGTAAATTTTTATTGACGAAACTTATTGACGGCAGTGGCAAGTGTTCATAAAAAAATATAAATGAGGGTAATAAATAATGATGAAGCGCAAAATTCTGGCAGCGGTAATTCCTGCCCTGCTGGTAGCCGGTGCAGCTAACGCTGCAGAAATCTATAACAAAAACGGCAACAAACTGGACTTCTACGGAAAAATGGTTGGCGAGCACGTCTGGACCACCAACGGCGACACCAGCAGCGATGATACCACCTACGCCCGTATCGGTCTGAAAGGCGAAACCCAGATCAACGATCAGCTGGTCGGCTACGGTCAGTGGGAATACAACATGGATGCGTCCAATGTTGAAGGTAAACAGACCACCAAAACTCGTCTGGCTTTCGCAGGCTTAAAAGCCGGTGAATACGGTTCATTCGACTACGGTCGTAACTACGGCGCCATCTACGACGTTGAAGCGGCAACCGATATGCTGGTTGAATGGGGCGGCGACGGCTGGAGCTACACCGACAACTTCATGACCGCGCGTACCAACGGCGTAGCCACCTACCGTAACTCTGACTTCTTCGGTCTGGTTGACGGCCTGAGCTTCGCGCTGCAGTACCAGGGTAAAAACGACGCTTCTAGCCGTGATGTTAAGAAACAAAACGGCGACGGCTTCAGCACCGCGGCAACCTACGCGTTTGACAACGGCATTGCGCTGTCTGCAGGCTATGCGAACTCCAACCGTAGCGGCGATCAGAAAGCTGACCGTCAGGGCGAAAAAGCTGAAGCATGGGCAACCTCCGCTAAGTATGACGCGAACAACGTCTATGCTGCGGTCATGTACTCTCAGACTTACAACATGACGCCGGAAAACGAAGGCAACTACTTCGCTAACAAAACTCAGAACTTCGAAGCCGTTGTTCAGTATCAGTTCGACTTCGGCCTGCGTCCGTCCATCGGCTACGTACAGACTAAAGGTAAAGACCTGCGCTCTCGCGCTGGCTTCTCCGGCGGCGATGCTGACCTGGTTAAATACGTCGAAGTGGGTACCTGGTACTACTTCAACAAAAACATGAACGTCTACGCTGCGTATAAATTCAACCAGCTGAACGACAACGATTACACCAAAGCCGCTGGCGTTGCGACCGACGACCAGGCCGCAGTGGGTATCGTTTACCAGTTCTAATCTGCAGTACACCCCTTCGTGATATGCCTAAAAAGCAGGACTTCGGTCCTGCTTTTCTGCTTTCCTGAGAGGAAGATCGTAACTTTCAAAAACCTTCTCGCTTTTTGTAGCAAACGGTTGGCAATTAACATAACTCCCGTTAACCTGATAGCGGATTTCCCTTCAGTAATCACAATGGAACCTCGTCATGTTTGAGAACATTACCGCCGCCCCTGCCGACCCAATTCTGGGCCTGGCCGATCTGTTTCGTGCCGATGACCGCCCAACAAAAATTAATCTTGGAATTGGTGTTTATAAAGATGAAACGGGTAAAACACCGGTCCTGACTAGCGTGAAAAAAGCAGAGCAGTATCTGCTGGAAAATGAAACCACTAAAAATTATCTGGGTATCGATGGTATTCCGGAATTTGGCCGCTGCACCCAGGAGCTTCTGTTCGGGAAAGGAAGCGCAATTATCAATGATAAACGCGCCCGCACCGCGCAAACGCCCGGCGGTACTGGTGGCCTGCGCGTTGCCGCCGATTTTCTGGCGAAGAACACCGACGTTAAACGTATTTGGGTGAGCAACCCCAGCTGGCCGAACCATAAAAGCGTGTTCAATTCAGCCGGGCTGGAAGTTCGCGAATACACCTACTACGATGCCGCTAATCACAAACTCGACTTCGACGGGCTGCTGGCCAGCCTGAACGAAGCGCAGGCCGGCGACGTGGTTCTGTTCCACGGCTGCTGCCATAACCCAACCGGTATCGATCCGACGCTGGAGCAGTGGCAACAGCTGGCGCAGCTCTCCGTAGAGAAAGGCTGGCTGCCGCTGTTTGACTTTGCCTACCAGGGCTTTGCCCGCGGCCTGGAAGAAGATGCTGAAGGCCTGCGCGCTTTCGCCGCGCTGCATAAAGAGCTGCTGGTTGCCAGCTCCTACTCGAAAAACTTCGGCCTGTACAACGAGCGCGTGGGCGCCTGTACGCTGGTCGCTGCTGACCAGGAAGCGGTAGACCGCGCTTTCAGCCAGATGAAGTCGGTTATCCGCGCGAACTACTCAAATCCGCCCGCTCACGGCGCCTCGGTAGTGGCGACCATTCTCAGCAATGACGCGCTGCGCGCCATCTGGGAGCAAGAGTTGACCGACATGCGTCAACGCATCCAGCGTATGCGTCTGCTGTTCGTTAATACCCTGCAGGAAAAAGGCGCCAGCCGCGATTTCTCTTTCATCATTCAGCAAAACGGGATGTTCTCGTTCAGCGGCCTGACCAAAGAGCAGGTACTGCGTCTGCGCGAAGAGTTCGGAATTTACGCGGTGGCGTCCGGACGTATAAACGTCGCCGGTATGACGCCCGACAACATGGCGCCGCTGTGCGAAGCGATTGTTGCCGTACTGTAATCTCAGGGCAGGGCAAACAAAAGGCCGCATTTGCGGCCTTTTTTATATGCTGGCTTCGGTCACCAGACCGGCATTTCATCCTGCAGGAATGGGTTGTGCAGACGCTCATAGCCAAGGGTCGACATCGGTCCATGACCCGGAATAAACGACACGTCATCGCCCAGCGGCAACAGCTTGCGCTTAATCGCATCGATCAGTTGGCTATGGTCGCCGCGAGGGAAGTCGCTACGCCCTACTCCGCCTTTAAAAATCACATCGCCAGAAATCAACAGTCGGGAAGCAGGATCGAAGAAGACCACGTGCCCCGGCGTATGGCCTGGGCAGTGCAGCACCTGCAGGGAAATATTCCCCACGCTGACCGTATCGCCTTCGTTCAGCCAGCGATCCGGCTGCAGCGGCTGGCAATCTTCCAGACCGAACATCCGGCTCTGCGCCGGTAATCCTTCCAGCCAGAACTCATCTTCTTTTTCCGGCCCAATAATCGGCACGCCATAATGTTGCGCCAGCTCCGCTGCCGCACCAACGTGATCGAGATGACCGTGCGTAAGCAGAATCTGCATCAGGCTAACGCCTACCGCCGCGACTTCCTGTTTGATTCGCTCAGCATCACCGCCGGGATCGACCAGCGCCGCCAGTTTGGTTTGTTCACACCAGATTAAAGAACAGTTCTGCGCGAACGCGGTAACCGGAATAATACGATAGTTCATGAGGCTCCTTTCGTTACCAGTGCCGTACTGGCCCGGTATCAATATGCACAAAGTTGCTACGTGGGTAGTATCCTACACCACCTGTGCGCATAGATAACGCGGCTTTGCGAACATTGCTTAACGAAATGCCTTCAATATGAAAATCCATGGCCTGGCCTTTAGTGTGGTAGCTGTGTTTTGCCACACCCCGGCTACGCGCGCGAAGCTCATTATTGGTATCAACAGAACGATAACCGGAAATAAGCTGGACAGGCTTGTTGGTACCAAGTAATCCCTGCAAACGATAGAGTTGATCGAACAAACCGGGATCGATGGACTTAATCTTATTCGCGCGATAATCACGGAAAAAATGATTAAGTCTTGCTAATTCATCCTGAATATAGCCTCTGCCATCGAAAAACTCCGCCTTGAGTGATTCACCGGTATGCAGGTTGTTCAGCGTCAAAATACGCGGTCGGGGGGTCGAGAGGGTGGCAAATGCCGGCGCAGGCAGAATGGCAGCAGCACCGAGCGCCGCTCCACCTAACGCCAGCAGTTTGCGGCGATTAGCGTCAAATTTGTCCATGATAATCAGGTCTACAGGTAAATGAATCGTAATATACTTTTCCCGCAATGCGCCCGTTAGCCGCCAGCACGCGCTCGCTCCCCTACGGCTAATAAATATCAGCTATGGAGAACGGGCTGCTTACTGCCACAGCGCCTTTGCAGGATTATATGTATATGCACTTCTGGCGCACGAAAGGCACCTTACCGGGCATTATTGCCAACGTCAAGGTAGCCTAACCCCAGTAAACTCGGGCCTTGCAGCGTGCAAGGCCCGTTTTCACACAGAGGTAGGACAACCAAATCCGTTGAACTACTTCATTTATCTGATTAATTGTTCAGCTTTAGGTAGAATTTGTGCGCTGGATCGCGCGGTGAGATCGTAATTGTAAATATCTGTTCGATATTGTGTACGTCCATCAGCGCCGACGAACGCGGTCAAATAATAGAGATTAACCGGGATATTCTGGCGAATATTAACGTAGCGGGTATTCCCCTGTTTAAGCGCATCTGAAATACGTGCATCATTCCAGCCAGCATCCTGAAGCAGCATATTGGCCAGTTCTGAGGCTTTATTCACGCGCACGCACCCGGAGCTCAGCGCGCGTCCATCACGCTGGAACAGATTGTGATTGGGCGTATCGTGCAAATATATCGCATCTGAACTTGGCATATTGAATTTATAGCGCCCCAGCGAATTGCGCGCGCCGGGAGCCTGCTGGAAGCGGAACGGCAGATTCGATGCGGTTATCGTTTCCCAGTCCACCTGATACGGGTCGATAGTCTCTTTGCTATTCCAGCCGCGCATCATCGTATAGCCGTGCTGCTCAAGATAGCCTGGGTTATTGCGCACCTTCGGCAGAATATCGTTGCGCGCCAGCGTCGGCGGAACGTTCCACGGCGGGTTGACCACAACGTTGTTCAGCGCACTGCTCATCATAGGGGTTTTGCGGTCCGGACGGCCAACGATAACCCGCGATGCCAGCACCTGGCTACCGTCCTGGTAATAGACCAGCGAAAAGGCGGGAATATTCACCATAATTCCGGTCGCCAGATTACCCGGCAGCAGGCGCAAACGCTGGATATTCAATGCCAGCACGCCGGCGCGCTGCGCAGGAGAAACGTTGAGCCAGTCGCGGGTCGCCTGACCAATCACGCCGTCTGCGCCCAGTCCCTGCCACGCCTGGAAGCGCTTAACGCCCTCCACTAACTGGCGATCGTAAACGCCACGGCCGCTGCTTTTGGCCTTTTTCCCGGCGGACGGACTCACCACCTCATCGCCGGGCAACGAAATTTTTGCCGCGTCATCCAGCATACCGGTGCGCTGTAAAATTTCGCGCAGCGCGCCGGCATCGTTGCTCCATTCCCCCGGGCGCAGCGACGTCTTACCGGTGAGCTGCGGCCAGGGACGGGAATCGGCAACCTGAGCTAATAGCGCCTGATGCATTGCGGCATACTGCGGATGCTGCGGAGCCAGACTCGAAATAAACTGCGGCAGCGAACCGTTATCCAGCGCCACCTGCCACTGGTTAATCACCGACAGAGGCGGCGTCGACATGGCATACGGTTTCGTGCCATACAGCCAGCGGTTGCCCTGAGTCGGAATACCGCTAATAAAATGCAGATAGCCCATCATGGCGTCAGACAGAACGACATCCCGCGCCAGACCGTTCACTGCCGGGTCGGTCAACAGCTCAACCCAGGTGGTGAACTGCGGCTGAAAACCGGCGATAGCGACCTCAGCCAGCTGTTGTTGAAACGCCTGCACCGCCTCGCGGTTATCCCACATCGGTTTCATATCCCTGGCCGCATACAGCGATACCAGCGGATTCATAAATACGGGTTGATAACCGGACGGCAGTACCGCCTGAATCCCGGCGCGGCTCTTCGCTGCCGCATCGGCAGAAAGCGCCTGCTCGCCGGCCATTTGAGCGACCGCCGCGGATTGGTTTGCGCTTTGGCTTAGCGCGGAAGAGAGCTCGCTGATGGTGGCAGAGCTATCCGATGGTACCACTTCAGGCTCTTCAGCCTGGACATTGAACAGTGGAGCAAATGCAAACGCCAGGCTCAGGCTGAGCGCAGACAATTGACGACCATACCGTTTCTTTAGCAACATCCCTTGCCCCCTGTTAACACATTGCTGCCCGCTAAAATGGGGCTTACTTTCAGTATATGAAGACGAAAACGCTTTTGCCTTCCCAAATGTAAAGAAGTTAAAAGATTATACAATCCTAAAGTACAGGAACGGATAACAAAAAGGGCGACATCGCGTCGCCCTTTGGCTGGTTATTGTACCATCCTATGAAGCATTTGCCGTTCCCGGCAGCGTTTCGGGCAGCTGCGGTGCGAAGCCACGCAGCCCGACGACGTGCACGTGCTCGTGATTATTCACGACCTTACGCACCAGCTTATAGGTGGTACCTTTTTCCGGGCTGATATTTTCCGGCGCCGCGATAATCAGCTGCATCTCCAGACGATCGCAGAGCTCGAACAGCGTCGCGATAGAGCGAGCATCCAGACGCGCCGCTTCATCAAGGAACAGCAGACGACACGGCGAAATGTCCTTACCGCGCAGGCGCATGGATTCATCTTCCCAGCTCTGTACTACCATCACCAGAATCGACATCCCGGTACCGATAGCCTCACCGGTCGATAGCGCACCGGATTCCGCGCGCAGCCAGCCGTCGGAACCACGGTTAACTTCCACTTCCATCTCCAGATAGTTGCGGTAGTCCAGCAGCTCTTCACCAATGGTCTGCGGCGTACGCTGCCCCATATCAATCTGCGGATTGAGGCGCTGATACAGCTTCGCCAGCGCTTCCGAGAAGGTCAGACGATTGCTGTTAAACAGGTCCTGATGCTGTTCATGCTGTTCTGACAGCACGTCCAGCAGCATCGAGTGGGTTTCCCGCACGTTGACGTTCAGACGCACGCTGTTGACCTGGCCGAAGGAGACGCTCTGCAGCCCCTGGTTGAGCATACGAATACGGTTTTGCTCGCGCTGGATAGTCTTGCGGATAATATTGGCCACGCTGCGGGAGCTGATGGCCAGCTTCTGCTCGCGGTTGGTCAGCTCTTCCGTCAGACGGCTGAGTTCGATCTCCATCTGCTCAATCGCTTCCACCGGATCGTCGGTGCGGATGATATCCTGGCGAATACGCTCGCGCAGATGCTGATAAACGGCGACAAAGAACTGGATTTTACGCTCCGGGCGTTTCGGATCTTCAGAAATACGCAGTACATCGCGCAGGTGTTCGTTATCCGAGACCGCCAGACGCAGCGCGCCGAGCGCCTTATCCGACATCGAGCGCAGTTCATCTGCCGAAAGGTAGGCCAGCTCGCGACGATGCAGGCGACGCTCCACGCCGTTGTCTTTCACCAGGCGCATGACCGCACACCAGCCGGCTTTAGCGCTGACCACCTGTTCGCGCATTTCGCAGTAATCGCGCTCCAGCTTGCGCAGCCTGCGGGTCAGGTTATCCATTTCCGCTTCGCAGAAGGTCAATGCTTTTTCGAGCTGGTTCCGCCGCGCGCGGTTGTTGCTGAGCTGAGCATGAAGCTCATCGCGGCGCAGACGAGCGCGCTCTTCGGCGCCGGCGTCGGCGCGCACGCCAATGTCCTGAAGCTCTTTATGCAGGTCGTTGAGCAGCTCTTTCTTGGTGTCGTAGGAGCTTTTCAGCGATGCCAGCACCTGGTTGTACTGGTTGAGCTGCGCGGCGTGGGTACGCAGCGCTTCGCGAGTACGGGCGCGCTCCGCCTCAGCCTGCTCCAGACGCTGGCGCAGCTTCTCGTTCAGATCGCTATTACCGCTCAGCATCTCTGCGGAATCGGAGTAGCTAAAGTGGGCGCGACGCTGCACCACTTCGGTCAGCGCAAATGCCTGCTGACGCGCGTCGCGCTGAGTCTGCTGCGAATATGCGTAATCTTCTTTCAGCTGTTCAAACTGCTCCGGGTCGCTTTGAAGCACGGAAACGATCGGCTCCAGTTTTGCCAGCTGATTCCCATGCTGCTGGACGAAGCGCGCGGCTTCCTGCGCTTCGTCAAGGCGTTCCTGGATCTCATCCACGCGATCGGCCAGCGAGTCATCGGCCAGCAAATTCAGACGCGGCAGCAGGCGGTTGAGTGCGGATACGCCCTCTTTTGCCTGCTCATACTGCACCCGGTTCTGCTGGTTATCGCTCTCATGGGCGGTCAGCGCCCGCTCCAGTTCGCCGCGACGCGTATTCAGTTTACGGATTTCTTCTTCCGGGTCGTCCTCAAAGGCTACCGCAAGATGGTTACCGATAAAGCGGCTGAACGCCTGATGGAGGCGCTGGGTTTTCTGCACATCAAACGACAGGGTCGCAAAGCGCTCGGACAGGCTTTCGCGCTCGGCGTGCAGCGTTTCAACGCGGCTTTCACGCGCGGCGCGGCCAAACAGCGGCAGCGTCGGGAAGCGTGAATAGCGCCACTGACGATCGGCAATCTTAACGACCACCGCCTTTTCCAGCTCATCGACGCTGAATACGCTGTCATCGAACGACTGCGGATCGCCCTCGATCAGGTAGAGATCTTCGGGACAATCTTCGAGACCTTCCAGCTGATCGGCAATCAGCGACAGATCGGGTACCACAATGGCGTGGCGGGAAGGACCGTAGAGCGCGGAGTAATACGGCGCATCATCGAGGCTCACGTCATCGTAGATTTCCGACAGCAGTACGCCGCCAAAACGTTCCGCCAGCGCGTTCAGGCGCTGATCTTCCGAACCGCCCGGCTGGCTAAGACGCTCAATTTCATCGTCGATAGCGCGCTTGCGGGCCCCGACTTCATCGCGCTCCACGATAGCTTCGCGTTCACGCTCCAGCAGCTGCTGGAGATATTCGGTGACGTCCTGGCTTGACTCAAACTGCTCGCCGCTCTGCTCGCACAGCTGATTGAGGCTGTTCTGCGCCGCCAGCCAGATGGGCGCGCGGCGCATCAGCGTTTGCGTCCGCGACTGCAGCTGTTCCAGCTCCTGACGCAGGGTCATCCGCCGTTCGCTGGCGGTGGAAACGCTGTCGGAAAGGGATGCGATGCGGGCTTCCAGCTCCTGGTGCAGGGCTTCCAGCTCGTCGATATCGTAGCGTTTGCCCTGGCGCTTACAGAACTCATTGAGCTGGCGTTCGGCATCCTGCTGTTCACGCAGACGCTGTTCAAGCTCCGTCAGACGACTGCGCAGCCCGTGCGCCTGTTCGGCCTGATGACGTTGATTAACGCCTTCGCGCAGCAGCTCGCGCGCCACGCTCCAGGCTTCATTACGCGCCAGCGGGCCGTTGATCTCCACCACCAGCTGGTAAGCCTGTTCAAACTGGCTGTGCGCGGTTTGCGCCACGCTCATCTTCTGTTCCAGCGACAGCATTTTCTCCGTCGCTTCCTGCTCTTTCGCCTGGAAAGTTTCCAGCCACTCGTCGGCGCTCTCCGGCGTTAAATCCGGCAGATGGCAGAGGGCTTTTGCCCGCTCCAGCGCCTGCAGCGCCTGGGTGTACTGAATCGCGCGAGTCTGCTGCACGTCCAGCGCCTGCTGGTAGTCGGCAAGCTGGTTTTTCAGCTCATCCACTTCCAGCTCGGCGGCTTCGGCGCGGGCTTCGTTCTCTTCCTGCTGGTCAACCGCTTCCGCGACAACTTCATTTTGCTCTTCGAGGCGAATCTGCAGTTCATCAAGATCCGCTTCATAGCGCTCGATTTTTTCCTGCTGGCGCAGAGCGGTCTGCACCAGGTTCAGATGGTCGCTGGCGGCCTGATAATCGGCTTCCAGATCGCCTTCCGCGCCGTTATGTTCCTGCAGCTCGCGGGCCATATCGACGTGCTTATACTGTTCCGCCGCGAGCTGAGCGCGGGAGGTGAACAGATCGCGACGATACTCCAGCGCCTTGTCGAGATGAATGCGTCGCTCGTTAGCGTGACGCATATAGTCGGCGGCAACGTAGTTGGTGGCTTCGCTGATCAGATGCTTGAACAGATCGCGGTCCGACTGCGTCACGCGGATAGCTTCCAGCGTCATGCGGTTTTCACGCAGCGCCGCTTCCATATCCTGGAACGCCTTACGCACGCCGCCGTTTTCCGGCAACAGGTAGTCGCGCAGCGAGCGGGTAATGGTGCTCGAAATACCGCCGTACAGCGAGGCTTCGATCAGGCGATAGTATTTGCTACGGTCCGAAGCCGAACGCAGGCGGCGAGCCACCACGCCCAGGTCGAACATCAGCGAGTGATACTCGGTAATAGAGTTAAACTGCTTGAACTGCACCCCTTCCATCGCTTCGAGCTTATCTTTCAGCTCGTTGAGCGTCACCACGCGCGCCTGGCGTTCGTTAAGGGTTTCGGTCAGCAGCTGAGTTGGCTGGATGGAGGTTGGCAGGCCCTGGATCGCAAAAGGCTTGATATCGACTTTACGATCGCGACCGGCGACCTGCTGTAGACGAACGCCGACCACCACGCGCTGGTGGCGGGAGTTGATCACGTCCAGCACGGAGTAGCAGACGCCAGCGCGCAGCTTACCGTGCAGGCCTTTATCGCGCGAGCCGCTGGTCGCCCCCGCTTCCGTAGTGTTACGAAAGTGCAGCAGCGTCAGGTCCGGGATCAGTGCGGTGACGAAGGCGGCCATGGTCGTGGATTTACCGGCACCGTTACCACCGGAAAGCGTGGTCACTAATTCATCGAGATCAAAAGTACGGGCAAAAAAACCGTTCCAGTTAACCAGCGTCAGCGAGCGAAACTTACCGCGTTCAATCATTACTCTTCCTCCCCGCTATCCGGCTGATTCTCTTCATTCTCATCATTAAGCTGCAGGCGATTTTCCAGCGCCATCGCTTCACCGTCGCGGATCATACGCAGCTGGGCTTCGCGCGGATCGTCACCGGCGCGCACGTCGGCGCCGAAGCGAAACACCGATTCGGTAATGCGGAATTTGCTGCTGTCATGGCCCATAAACCACACCATGCCGAGGCGGCGCAGGCGGTTGAGCGAAGCGCGCATTTTTTCCTGCAGCTTCTGGCGGTCAAGGTCGGACCCGGTAGAACGGTTATTGACCAGCTTGAGCAGCTTGGCTTCGTCTGCGAGGGTCAGCAGCTCGTCGTAAAGCTCCTGCTGAGTGAAGATGCCCTCGTTGGCCAGACGCTCCGGGCTGAGGTAGAGATAGCAGAGAATTTTACCCACCATCATATCCAGCTCGGAGAGCACCGAGCGCGGGATCAGCGTGGTCGACCGCGGGCGCAGATAGAAAAAACCCTCCGGCGCGCGAATCAGCTCGACGTTGTAGCGAGCATAAAACTCTTCCAGGTAATCCTGAAAATCCATTAAAAATGCGTGATTATCCAGCTCGTCAAGGCCGATATGACGGCCCGCGCGCAGGGCGCTATCCAGCGCCGGAAATAACGGATTAGCCAACGCTTGCGCCAGTTTAACCGGCATCACTTGTTCAATATTTGTCGATGACATGCGCCTGTACCTTGGCTCCGTAATCATTAATCGGCTGCCATTTTGCCGGCAGTCCGGTGAAATCTGCTTGCGCTACGCCCAAACGTACCGCCTGGTCGACCACAATACGCGCGACGTCAAAGTGGCGCGCGCGCGGATACTGCGACAGATATTCGCGTACCACCAGGCCAAGATCCAGCGGCAGTCCCTTCTCTTTATAGACCACCAGCTGTCCTTCAATCAGCGCCGCCAGCTGTTCGCGAATTTCGTTAAACTCTTCGTACTCCAGATCCGTTGGAAGTTCCCCGGTAACCTCTTCATCATGCAGCGCCATCTCTTCATCGCGCATATCAAGCAGACGATCGGCATTCGCATGGGTGAGCGCCCAGGGGGCGTCGAAGTAGGTTTGCACCGACTGACGCAAACGCTGTGCGAAGACGCGGTTTTTATCCATATCAATGGCGGTACGGATAAATTTATGCACGTGGCGATCGTAGCCGATCCACAGGTCAATCGCCTGCTGCCCCCAGCTGACGATACGGTCCAGCTTGCTTTGCAGATCGAACACCAGACGATCGATAAAATTCAGATCGTCGCGCGCCATGGTCGAATCCTGGATACGCAGCAGGTTTGCCTGCAGCTTATCGCCCGCCGCGTCCAGGGTATCCTGCAGTTCCCGCAGGGTGCCGGACGTTTCCGACAGCAGCAGCTCGCAGCTGGAGATCGCCGCCCGCCAGTCTTTGTTCAGCAGCTGGGCAATATCATCTTTCACCAGCTGCTGCTGCTCATCCATGATTCGCTGAGTCAGGTCAATGCTGTCAAAGATTTCCGCTACCGAGTACTTCAGCGGAGCGAAAACGTTACGATGCCAGTGGAACTCATCGCCGCCCTCTTCTGCCGAGTCGGCGGCGCGCTTGAGTTCGCTGGCAACGATGGAGAGCTGCATCGACAGTCGCAGGGTGGAGAACTCGCGCTGGCGAATATAGTAGTCGGTGATCCCAATGCCCAGCGGCGTCAGGCGATAAATAGCGTTACCCTCGGTGATTTCGCTGGTAAAGCGGTTCAGCAGACGCTGGCGCACCATATCGTTAATGGCATTATTGGCGCGCTGGCTGATGGTTTCGCTGGTCTGCTCAAACGCATCACTCACGTGGCGGAACGCATCCACCAGTTCTCCCTCGGTCATTTCCCCTTCCATCCGCTCGCCGTTCAGCGTGGCAATCGCCAGCAGAAAAGAGAGTCTGTCGACCGGCAGCGAAATAGAAAAATCATTTTTCCTGGCCCAGGCAACCAGTTCGGGGACTGTCTGGGAAAATTCACTCATAGTTTATCCTTGCATCTGCGGCTTAAGCGCGGTGACGTGAATATAACGGCCTAAGCTAATATACGGCTCCTGGCGACAGTAGCGCGTTTCCAGCTCCAGCAGCGCCGCAAATTTATCGTGCTGTTGGTGTTTTTCACGCAGATAATCATGAAACACCCGCACGCCGGTCTTGCCGGTAATCTGCCAGCCAATCTCTTCCAGCCAGCCGTAAACCTGCTGCGGATCGCGCGGATAGTCCGGCGACAGCGTGCGTTTTTTCTTTTTCGGCATGCCGATTTGCACATAGTCGAGATTTCCGGCGACCATATTGTGCATCAACAGACCGTTAGCATTGTAGAACATCAGCGACAACGCGCCGCCGGGGCGCAGCATCGACCACAGGGTACGCAACATCGCCTGTGGTTCGGCTATCCACTCCAGCACCGCATGAAACAGTATCAGATCGACCGGACTTTCCAAATGCTGCTCAATATCCTGAGCCGCGCATTGTACAAAATGCATGTTGTCGATCACACCTTTATCGGCAGCCGCCTGCCGGGCACGAGCCACCATTTCACCAGAGAGATCGCATAACGTGACGTGATGCCCCATTTCCGCCACTTTGATCGCCGTCTGCCCTTCGCCGCCGCCCGCGTCAAGAACTCGCAATGGCCCAGGCCCCAGCCGGTCCAGCAGCGGTTGCAGATCCTGCCAGAGGATCGCCTGCCGCAGCTGGCCTTTGGTGGTGCCGTATATATTGCGCGAAAACTTTTCAGCAATATCATCGAAATTACGATCCTGCACGGGTGACTCCACACGCCAACACAAAGCCGCTATTTTGTCATACCCGCGCGGAGAATGAAGCGATCTGTTGTAAGATCCGGGCATATCTTTGGTTATATGGTTAAAAAAGGAACCGTACGGCATGCTTTTTACGCTGAAAAAGGTTTTAGGCGGTATGATGCTGCCGCTTCCCCTGCTGCTGCTGCTCATTGCGTTCGGCATAGCCCTGCTGTGGTTTAGCCGTTTCCAGCGTACCGGCAAGCTCTGCGTCAGCCTCGGCTGGCTGCTGTTGCTGCTGTTGAGCCTGCAACCGGTCGCCGATAGCCTGCTCAAGCCAATTGAAGATAAGTACCCGACGTGGCGAGGTGAAAAGCGCGTGCAGTACGTGGTCGTGCTTGGCGGAGGCTACACCTGGAACCCGGACTGGGCGCCCAGTTCCAATCTCATCAATAATAGCCTGCCGCGGCTGACGGAGGGGATCCGCCTGTGGTATGAAAATCCGGGCTCGAAACTCATCTTTACCGGCGCAGCGGCAAAAACAAATCCGGTCAGTACGGCAGAAGCCGGGGCCAGAGTGGCAGAGAGCCTGGGCATACCGCGCAGCGAAATCCTTGTCCTGGATAAACCCAAAGATACCGAAGAGGAAGCCGCTGCGGTGAAGATGGCGATAGGCGATGCGCCGTTCCTGCTGGTCACCTCCGCCTCTCATCTGCCGCGGGCGATGATTTTCTTTCGCCGCGCCGGGCTAACTCCCCTGCCCGCGCCGGCCAACCAGCTGGCGATTGAGTCACCGCTTAACCCGTGGGAGCGGGCTATTCCCTCGCCCGTCTGGCTCATGCATAGCGATCGGGTGGGTTACGAAACGTTAGGCCGCATCTGGCAGTGGCTAAAAGGTTCTTCAGGCGAGCCAGGGCAGGATTGATTTTGCCGCCAGGTCAAACCGGACGCGGTCAAAGCGTCCGGTATTCACCAGATTATCCACTTCGTCCCACAGCAGATACAGCCAGCGCCGCCAGAGAAACGCTTCCGCCACCGGCGCCCGGCGCAGATAGTGCCACAGCAGCTCCTCTTCCTGACCGCTCTCGGCCAGACGGAAAAGCTCGTATTCCCGCGGCGCCCAGAGCATCATGCCCGGCCCCACCATCGCCAGCAGCTGATCGCTGCGCGGATCTTTAAGCATGCTGCGCAGCGTGAAGCTACCGTGTACCAGCACGCAGTTATCATTGAAACCTTTAAACAAATCCATAAGGCATTCGCGCGTGCGGAACAGGATGCGTTTGTCCTGCATCGTCAGGCCGGTATCCTGATAAAGATTCAGCGTACTCCATAGCACCTCCACGCGCTGGCGGTACCAGTAGGGCCAGAGATTTTCCTGAGTGCTATCGACCATCCCGACGCAGCCGCCGCTATCCTGACGATGCCAGGCCAGCAGCGCTTCCACGATCTGCTCCTGCAGCTGCTCCCAGCGCTCCGGCGTGCGGGCGGGGGCTTCAACCGAGACGCCGCGCAGTCGTTCAATCAGCAGTACATCGGGACCCGGATGCTCGTCGTGCGTCATCACGCCGTAGACAACCGGCATACGGACGGTGCCGCTTCGCGCCAGGGTTGATATCTTCCACGCCAGCTGACGCGCCACGCCCGGCGTCGTAAAGCTGCGCGCCAGCAGCGGCATTGGGTTTCCCTGCGCATCATATAGCGACCACAGCGCCGACGACGGTTTCTCGCTGACGCACTCCACGCGGCTTAGTTTTTCACCCAGCAGGTGGCTCAGCTCGGTACGCAACTGTTCCATTTCTGATTACCCCTATGAATACTACCGGTTTCATAATGAGCGCCTGGGCCGGGGTTGTCATCGGGTGAGATCAAAATTGACGTAAAAAAGTATGGAATAACAGCCTGGGGATATCCCCTCCTGGCGGAGGGGATGGGGGGATTAACGCAGCTCCGCGCGAACGCGCTCCAGATCTTCCGGCGTATCGACACCTGTACCGGGAACCACTTCCGCCACCGCGACATGGATTTTCTCGCCATACCACAGCACGCGCAGCTGCTCGAGCATCTCTATTTGCTCCAGCGGGCTCGGCGCCCAGCTCACATAGCGACGAATAAAACCGGCGCGATAGCCATAAATACCGATATGACGCAGCAGCGAATCACCGATAGCCTCGCGGGATTTAGCGAAACGATCGCGATCCCACGGAATGGTGGCGCGGGAAAAATAGAGCGCGTAGCCCTCAGCATCCATGACGACCTTCACCGCATTTGGATTAAACGCCTCTTCCGCATTGTGGATTGGCACCGCTAAGGTTGCCATACCACTGGTGCTGGCAGCCAGATTCTCGGCTACCTGGCGCACGATCGCGGGCGGGATCATCGGCTCATCGCCCTGAATATTCACAATGATGGTGTCATCGCTGAAGGCGCATTTTTCAACCACCTCGGCCAGGCGTTCGGTACCAGACTGATGATCTTCACGGGTCATGCAGACTTCACCGCCGGCGGCTTCCACCGCGCGGGCCACGTCTGGATGGTCGGTAGCAACGATAATCCGCTCGGCCCCGGATTCGCGAGCGCGTTCCAGAACATGGACAATCATCGGCTTGCCGTTGATATCCTGGAGCGGTTTCCCTGGCAGGCGGGTAGAAGCAAAGCGCGCGGGGATAATAACCACGAAACTCATGACTGGCTCTCTTCTACAGGAAGCGGGCGGGCTTCGGTTTCCAGTAGTACGGGAATGCCTTCACGCAGCGGAAAAGCCAGGCGATCAAGTTTGCAGATCAGTTCTTGCTTATCCTGGCTGTAATACAGCTTACCGTTACAAACCGGACAGGCGATAATTTCAAGTAAACGGTGATCCATGATTCCTCCAGATGGACCGAATAGATTCTTCAGCAGCATATCACACGTGGACTCAGGCAGCGTCAATTTCCCAACCCTGTTGCCGCCCGGTAAAAAGTTCCGCCGGCAGCTTCCCGCAGCTCACCCGCGTGGCGCCCTGCCAGAGGGCAAAATCATCAATGGCGCGTTTTAGCCCGCTCTCCAGACCCGACGTCACCTTGACGCCCTCCTCCAGCCACAGGGCGATAATTTCCAGAACGCCGGTTTTGCGGTGCATTTTGCTATCCATTCTGCCAACCAGTCTCCCCTGGTGCAGCAGCGGTAATACGAAATAGCCATACTGCCGTTTCGGCGCGGGCGTGTAGCACTCCAGGCGATAGGTAAAGTTAAAAAGCTGTTCCGCTCGTTTGCGATCCCAGACTACCGGATCGAAAGGCGAAAGCACCGCGCTGCGGCTGGCGGCGAGCCTACCGCCGGGAGAAGATTCCAGCAGCGCCAGAGCATCACGGTGGAGCCACATTTCGCCCAGCGCTTCAACGTTAACCGGCACCACCAGCCCCTCCTCCTGCCAGCTCGCCAGCAGTAGCGGCAGCGGGGGCTGACGCAGACGATAATAATCCGCCAGCCACTGCGCGCGAAAAACCCCCAGGCTGCGAGCACTATTACGTAACATCATGGCTTCAGCCTGCTCCTGAGAGAGCCCGTCGCGCTCATCGTCCCAGTCCGGCATGACCCGCTGCGTCAGATCGTAAACGCGCTGAAAATTACGCCGCTCGATAACCATCACTTCACCGGCGGTGAATAAGCCTTCAAGATGGCGCTTATGCGGTTTCCACTCCCACCATCCGCTGGCGCCTTTGCGCGGATGCTCGAAGTCGGCCGAGCGAACCGGGCCATTTTCGGCTATATGCGCCAACAGCGCCTGAATGCCCTCGGCGTGTTCGGTCATCCACGCTTTGTGATATTTCCAGCCCATTTTATCCGGCGTCAGCATGCGGTGACGCACCAGTGAAAAGTCGCTGCGCGGTAAAAAGCAGGCTTCGTGCGCCCAGTACTCCATCAGCTCGCCGGCGCGGAGCGCCTCGTCCAGCCAGCGCTGCGGATAGTGGCCGAGGCGGCTGAACAGCACCAGATAAGGACTGCGCGCAACAACGTTGATGGTATCGATTTGCAGCAGGGACATCTGCTTAATGGTTTGCAGAATATCCCCGGGCTTTGCGCGGCGACGGGGCTTTTTTAGCAGCCCCTGAGCGGCAAGGTGAAGATGGCGGGCTTCTTTAAGCGAGAGGGACAATACCGGCATGCAGCTTCTCCGTTAAGGGTTCCGGCGCAAGCGGTGATACGACGATTAGCGTTGCGCCAGGGTAACTAAGTCCGTGAGCAACCGCTGCGCGCGTTGGTCAGTCATTATCGCGTCGACCGGAAGATACCACCAGTTTGCCTGAGCAAATTCGCGGCACTTCACCGCATCTTTTTCGGTCATCAGCAGGGTTTGCTGCGGCGTCGCCAGCGCGGCGACTGCGCTCTGCGCCAATGCCTGATGATCGGCTAAGGCGACGGTTTTTACCGGACTGACGCCGCAGCTTTCAAGGGTGGCGAAGAAGCGCGGCGGGTGGCCGATTCCGGCCATCGCCACCACGTTGTCCAACGCCGCCGCATCCCGGCGTTCGCCGGTCAGCAGATTTACCGCCTGCCCGGGGCGAAGCTGCATCGGGATCTCTCCCGGACGGGCGAGACCGCCGTTAACGATAACCGCATCCACGCTGCGTAAACGCGAAGCGCGCTCGCGCATGGGGCCGGCAGGCAGCCACCAGCCGTTGCCAAAACGGCGCACGCCGTCAATCACCACAATTTCTTTGTCGCGCGCCAGCTTATAGTGCTGCAGGCCATCATCTGTGACGATAAGCTGAAGATCGTGGGCGGCGAGCAGGGCCTGTACCGCATCGCTGCGTACCGGCGAGACGGCAACCGGCGCGCCGGTACGCTGGTAAATCAGCACCGGCTCATCGCCCGCTTCCGCTGTGGGGGTAGCCGTATTCAGCAGCAGCGGATAGCTCACCGCTTTACCGCCGTAGCCGCGTGAAACGACGCCAACGCGAATACCGCGCTGCTGGAGCTGTTCCACCAGCCAGACGACAACCGGCGTTTTACCATTACCGCCCGCGGTCAGATTACCCACCACCACCACCGGCACCGGCGCTCGCCAGGCTTTTTGCCAACCGAGTTTATAGCTCAGCCGTATCAACCCGCTCACCAGGCCATAGAGCCAGGAGAGCGGAAGCAGCAGCCGCCATAAGGGCGACTCACCGGACCAGATGCGTGCAATCATGCGCCGAACTGCATCTTATGCAGCTGGGCGTAAACGCCCTTGTGCTCAAGCAGGTCGGTATGGCTGCCGCGTTCAACGATCTGGCCATCTTCCACCACCACGATCTCGTCGGCCTGCTCAATCGTCGACAGACGGTGGGCAATCACCAGCGAGGTGCGGTTTTTCTGCAGTTCGTCCAGCGCCGCCTGAATAGCGCGTTCCGATTCGGTATCCAGCGCCGACGTGGCTTCGTCGAGGATCAGTATCGGGCTGTTACGCAGCAGGGCGCGAGCGATAGCGATACGCTGGCGCTGACCGCCGGAAAGCATAACGCCGTTTTCCCCGATAATCGTATCCAGGCCATTGTCCATTTTGTTGATAAAGTCCATGGCATAAGCCATACGAGCGGCTTCTTCTATCTGCTCGCGGCTGTACTCTTCGGTACGCGCGTAGGCGATGTTATTCGCTACGGTATCGTTAAAGAGATGAACGTTTTGCGACACCAGCGCAACCTGATCGCGCAGGGAGCTCAGGGTGTATTCACGCAGATCGTGGCCGTCAAGTAAGATCTGCCCATCATCGACATCGTAGAACCGCGTAATCAGGCTGGCGATGGTCGACTTACCCGAACCCGAGCGCCCTACCAGCGCCACGGTTTTCCCTTCCGGAATATTCAGGTCTATATTGCGCAGCGCGGCGACTTCACGTCCCGGGTATCTGAAGGTGACGTTTTTAAATTCGAGGTTGCCCTTCGCGCGTTCGATAACCCGCGTGCCTTCATCTTTCTCCTGCTCGGAGTCAAGGATAGCGAAAAGCGTCTGGCAAGCGGCCATCCCGCGCTGGAACTGCGCGTTGACGTTAGTCAGTGATTTCAGCGGGCGCATCAGGGCGATCATTGAAGAGAAGACAACGGTGATGGTACCCGCCGTCAGCGTCTCCATTACGCTCGGGAAGCTGGCAGCATAAAGCACGAAAGCCAGGGCCAGAGAGGCGATCAGCTGAATAATCGGGTCAGAAATTGACGACGCAGAGACCATTTTCATCCCCTGCAGGCGCATTTTATTGCTGACTTTATCAAAACGTTTGGTTTCGACGGCCTGACCGCCAAACATCAGCACTTCTTTATGCCCTTTCAGCATCTGCTCTGCGCTGGTCGTCACCTGGCCCATGGTGTTCTGCATATTCTTGCTGATATTACGAAAACGCTTCGAGACCACGCGAATCGCAATAGACACGATCGGCGCCAGCACGATCAGAATCAATGACAGCTGCCAGCTGTAATAAAACATCATCGCGAAGAGGCCAATAATCGACGCGCCTTCGCGCACAACGGTAATCAGCGCGCTGGAGGAAGAAGACGCGACCTGCTCGGAATCATAGGTAATACGCGATAGCAGCGTCCCTGTGGACTGTTTGTCAAAGAAGGCAACCGGCATCCCCATCATGTGGCTGAATAAACGACGGCGCATCGTCATCACGACCTTGCCGGAAACCCAGGAGATACAGTAGCTCGAAACGTAGCTGGTAATGCCGCGCAGAACCATCAACCCGATCACCACCAGCGGCATCCATATCAGCACCGAGCGATCCGTTTTACCAAAACCATCATCCAATAACGGTTTAAGAAGCGATAGCATGAAGGTATCACTAGCCGCGTTAAGCACTAACGCTACCGCTGCCACGATTAGCCCGGGTTTAAACGGCGCTATAATCGGCCAGAGTCGGCGGAAGGTCTGCCACGTGGAGAGATCTTTATCGTTCTGCATTCAATAAACCAGCTTGTGTTGAAATAGCCGCATATTCTACCCGTTCTACGCCTTCCCGCCAAACCACTGATGATACCATCGCGGTAAAACTTGATCCCGTAAGCCATGGATTTGCCAGCTATCCGGAGAAAAAACCACCGTAATTTGCCCCTGATGCGGCGTGTCGAACCACTGATAGCTCTGTTTTCGGTAGCGCTGAATCACTTTGGTTGATGGCATGCGCCATGCGTTATAGCGCGAAGCGGAAGCCAGCGCAGCTTCTCCGCCAACGCTCCGCAGCAGGGCGATTCCCGACGAGGTATTACTGCCGTGGTGGGGGACCTGGATAAGTGTAGACGTAAGATGCTGCCAGTAGCGGCTAATCATCGCCCGTTCCGCGGGCGTTTCGATATCCCCGGTCAGCAGAATACTGTGTTTACCGTCATCAATACGCACCACGCACGAGCGATTATTCCCCTGCGCTGTCGCTCCGGGCAGCGGCCAGAGCGCGCGAAAGGTTAAACCCCGCCACTGCCAGGTTTCTCCGCGCTGGCAGGCTAAATGACCCGCCCAGCCTAAAGGGCTTCGCACCCATATCCGGGGCCACGCCTTTAACACCGAATTTAGCCCGCCGCGGTGATCGAGATGCTCGTGGCTGAGAACGACGCCTTCAAGCTGCAAATGATGCCAGCGTAGCCAGGGAATAATGATCTGCTGACCGCTGTCTCCCTCGGGCCAGGCCAGGCCGGTATCATAGAGAAGCGCCGCGCCCTCGCGTTCAATCACCATTGCCAGCCCCTGCCCGACATCCAGCATGGTGACTCGCCATTCGTTAGCAGCCGTGCTCCGCCAGAAGGGCCAGCTCAATAGCCCGAGCAATGCTAAACAAAACGCGGGCAACGTGCGCCACGCATGAAAACGCCAGACGATTAACGCCAGCCACGGCAGCAAGCTTATCCCAAGCCAGCGCGCATCCAGCGCCAGCCAGCCGGGCGGTAGCTGTCGTAAGAACCAGAATAGCGCGGCCAGAACACGGTCCGCCGATTGCCAGACCGCCATCTCAATGATAAACGGCGCGCAGAGGTGTAAAAACATCGCGGTCAGAATTAGCGGGACAACGACAAAGGTCACCAGCGGCACGGCAATCAAGTTGGCCAGTACGGACGTCAGGCTGATACCGTGAAAAAGTGCGATCTGTAGAGGAGCAAGTAAAAACATTAAACCGATCTGCAGATGACATAACGCGAGGCTTTGACGCAGTAGCCCGCTCCTTTTGCCGCCCGGCAGCGGCGCCAGCTGATACCAGAAGATAAGCGCCGCAACGGCAAACGCGGAAAGCCAGAGGCTTTCGGACAACACCGCCAGCGGATCGGCAAACAGTATTGCGCCAATGCAGCAGACCCATAGCTGCGATGGCGACCAGCGTTTTCCGGATAGCCGCAGCGCGCAGCCGGCGGCCAGCGCGACGCAGGTGCGCAACGCGGGTGGCTGCATGCCGGTCAGCCCGGCGTAAAAAATCGCGCTCGCCAGGCCAACGAGCAGCGGCGCCCGCCAGCCAAGCCAGCGGCACGGGAGAAAAAACTGCACACCTCTGAGCAGCAACCAGCCCAATGAAGCCCCTAGCGCGATATGTAAGCCAGAAATCGCCATCAGGTGCGATGTCCCGGTTTCCTGCATCAGGGTCTTTATCTCGCGCGGTATCGCCAGACGCTCCCCCATGCCTAACCCTAGCATCACCGATTGCCACGGCAACGCGTTCAGCGTTTGATTCAGCGAAGCAAGATAACGCGCCCGCAAACTACAGGTCCGCACCCGAACGTCAGCGGTGATAAAGAGTCCGGTTAACGGACGATGCTGCGACAATGCATGACGCTGGCTATCAAACCCGCCATCGTTGAGCTGTCCGTGTACCGGACGCGCGCGCAGCGTCATTGCCCAAATCTGACCTGCGCAGGGCGTTTCTGGCAGGTAGCTGCCGTAGAGGCTAATCCCTGGCGCAGGAAACAGCCGTCGCCCATCCAGACGGATAATCTTCCCCTGATGCGTTGTCTGCCCGTCCGTTGCGGTTAGCTCAACGTCAACCTGGCGATTCCTGTCCGTTAACCTCTCCGTCGGCCACAGCACCTCGCCTGCGCTGAGGGCTCCCCAGACAAAAAACAGCGTTATCAATGCCGCATATTGCGCAGGTCTGCGTCGACATTGCGCAATGAGTAGCGCCAGGGCCATGAGCCCCCAGATAACCCACCGCCCGGGCAGCACTGGCAGCCAGAGCAGTGGCAGAATACCGATAATCACACAGCCGGCAAGTTGTGGTAAACGCATTAGCACCTCCCTGTCAGAGGGAGTGTTACGCTAAACGGGGAGTGTGTCGCCAGGCAAGGAAAGGAACTGCGCCGCGCCATCCGCAAAATCTACCGCGTTAACGCAACAGAACCCGCGTTTTGTGAGGTCACTTCAAAGAGAGATTTAAAGGCATAAAAAAAGCACCCGAAGGTGCTTTTTTAACGTTTAAGTATGTTGTCGCCGATCGGCGAAACTTACTCTTCGTAAATATTGGCGCGGTCGCGTAATTCTTTGCCCGGCTTAAAGTGGGGAACGTATTTACCTTCCAGTTCAACTTTATCGCCAGTCTTTGGGTTACGCCCGGTGCGGGGTGCTCGATAATGCAGAGAGAAGCTGCCGAAACCGCGGATTTCAATGCGCTCGCCTTGAGCAAGCGTTGAGGCCATATGCTCCAGCATTTCTTTAACAGCATCTTCCACTGCTTTCGCAGGAATGTGAGATTGCTGGCTGGCAAGTCTTTCTATCAATTCTGACTTGGTCATTATTCCTCCGGTTTCCTTCAAGGCAAAATTAGCTAACAGCTTAAACAAGGGCGGCCGTAGCCGCCCTTTGTGCTTGATTACAGGACGAATCCTGCAATCTGTCAAGTAAACTCGTCGTAATTCAGGTTGTTGTAACCCGAAAGACTAAGATTACTCGCCTTTAGCTGCTTTGAAAGCTTCAGCCATTGCGTTGTTGGAGAAGTTTGCATCTTCCTGTTTGTTAACAGTTGCGATTGCATCTTTCTCGTCAGCTTCGTCTTTCGCACGAACAGACAGGCTGATTGCGCGGTTTTTACGATCAACGCCGGTGAATTTAGCTTCAACGTCGTCGCCAACGCTCAGAACCAGAGTTGCATCTTCAACGCGGTCACGGGAAGCTTCAGAAGCGCGCAGGTAACCTTCAACGCCGTCAGCCAGCTCTACGGTTGCGCCTTTAGCGTCAACTGCAGTGACTTTACCGTTTACGATTGCGCCTTTCTTGTTCAGTGCAACCCAGTTGTTGAACGGATCTTCTGCGAGCTGTTTAACGCCCAGAGAGATACGCTCGCGCTCTGCGTCAACCTGCAGAACAACTGCTGCGATTTCGTCGCCTTTTTTGTATTCACGAACTGCTTCTTCGCCTGCAACGTTCCAGGAGATGTCAGACAGGTGAACCAGGCCATCGATGCCGCCGTCCAGGCCGATGAAGATACCGAAGTCAGTGATAGACTTGATTTTACCTTCAACACGGTCGCCCTTGTTGTGGGTTTCCGCGAACTGCTGCCATGGGTTGTTTTTGCACTGCTTCAGGCCCAGGGAGATACGGCGACGTTCTTCGTCGATATCCAGAACCATAACTTCCACTACATCGCCAACGTTAACAACTTTGGACGGGTGGATGTTTTTGTTGGTCCAGTCCATTTCGGAAACGTGAACCAGGCCTTCAACGCCTTCTTCGATTTCAACGAAGCAGCCGTAGTCGGTCAGGTTGGTCACGCGACCGGTCAGTTTGGTACCTTCCGGATAACGCTTAGCGATAGCTACCCACGGATCTTCGCCCAGCTGTTTCAGGCCAAGAGATACACGAGTACGTTCGCGGTCGAACTTCAGCACTTTAACAGTGATTTCGTCGCCAACGTTTACGATTTCGCTCGGATGCTTAACGCGTTTCCATGCCATATCGGTAATGTGCAGCAGGCCGTCAACGCCGCCCAGATCAACGAATGCACCGTAGTCAGTGAGGTTCTTAACGATACCTTTAACTTCCATGCCTTCCTGCAGGTTTTCCAGCAGCTGATCGCGCTCTGCGCTGTTTTCGGATTCGATAACGGCACGACGAGAAACAACAACGTTGTTACGTTTCTGGTCCAGCTTGATGACTTTGAATTCAAGCTCTTTGCCTTCCAGGTGCAGCGTATCGCGCACCGGACGAACGTCTACCAGGGAGCCCGGCAGGAACGCACGAATACCATTCAGCTCAACAGTGAAGCCACCTTTAACTTTGCCGTTGATAATACCGACTACAGTTTCAGCGTCTTCGTAAGCTTTTTCCAGCGTGATCCAAGCTTCGTGACGTTTAGCTTTCTCACGGGACAGCAGGGTTTCACCGAAGCCGTCTTCTACTGCATCCAGAGCAACGTCAACTTCGTCACCAACCTGGATTTCCAGCTCGCCCTGGGCGTTTTTGAACTGCTCTGCCGGAATGGCAGACTCAGATTTCAGACCGGCGTCAACCAGTACTACGTCTTTGTCGATAGCAACAACAACACCACGAACGATGGAACCCGGACGGGTTTCGATTGTTTTTAAGGATTCTTCAAATAGTTGAGCAAAAGATTCAGTCATGTTTAATCTTCAGGTTTCATATTTAACGTCCACCTGGCTCCATGCCGGATGGGGTTGTTTAACATACCCGCTAACACTCCATTGCTGCGGGGGTACTGCTATAATTCGGAGGCTGTTGTGCTTTATCGATAAGACGATTAAGCGGAAGCCAGTTTTTCGCGCGCATAGTGTAGCGCTTTTTCAATCACTTGCTCAATGTTTAGTTCTGTTGAATCAAGAACTAAAGCATCGGCAGCCGGGATCAGCGGCGCGACTGTACGATTGCGATCGCGATCGTCGCGCTCTTTTATCTCGGATAAAAGGCGATCAAAGTTAACACTAAAGCCCTTCTCCTGCAACTGAAGCATGCGGCGATGAGCACGTTCCTCCGCGGAGGCGTCAAGGAAAATTTTCACCTGCGCATCAGGGAATACGACGGTGCCCATATCGCGTCCGTCGGCGATCAGGCCTGGCAATTCGCGAAAGGCCCGCTGGCGGCGCAGCAACGCTTCACGCACGCGGGGAAAAGCCGCCACTTTAGAGGCCGTGTTGGCAACATCCTGAGTGCGAATCTCAGCGCTAACGTCCTCCCCCTCCAGCACCACTTCCAGGCTACCGTTAGTGGAGACAAAACGAACATCCAGGTGCGCAGCCAGCGGCACCAGCGCCTCTTCGGATTCAACATCCACATGATGATGTAGCGCAGCGAGAGCAAGCACGCGATAAATCGCCCCAGAGTCGAGCAGATGCCAGCCCAGCGTTTCTGCCATTGCCTTGCATAAGGTGCCTTTGCCCGCACCGCCAGGCCCATCAATGGTGATTACCGGAACTGTTGCCGTCATCTTTTTCTCCTTCAGCAAGGCGCATCAATATATAAACGCCGCGCATTATACGCATCTCTTCGACGGAAAGTGAGCATTGCTTGTAAATTACGGATAACAGGAAATCTCCTGTGGAAGAATTGTGCAATTATAGCGGGCTGACAGAGCAACAGCCCGGAAGATGATGCCGTTTTACCGTTAATCTGCGGCGATGCCAGCGCGAATGTACTGCGCCAGGGCATGCCGGTTTAACACGCGGGCATAAAAAAACGCCGGCACGATGGCCGGCGTTTTTACCTTAAACGCGCGTTATTCAGGCCAGCGTACTGATTCGCGCCAGCTGCTCGAAGTAGTCCGGGAACGTTTTCGCCGTACACTTCGGATCAAGGATGGTGACCGGCGTATCGGAAAGCGCCACCAGCGAGAAGCACATTGCCATACGGTGGTCGTTATAGGTGCCGATCTCAGCAAACTGGAGCTTCGCGGGCGGAGTAATGCGGATGTAATCCTCCCCCTCTTCCACCTCTGCCCCCACTTTACGCAGCTCCGTGGCCATCGCAAACAGGCGATCGGTCTCTTTGACACGCCAGTTATAGATGTTGCGCAGCGTCGTGGTGCCCTTCGCGAACAGGGCCGCCGTGGCGATGGTCATCGCCGCATCCGGAATATGATTCATATCCATATCGATGGCGTTCAGTTCACCATGGGTGCAGGCAATGAAGTCATCGCCCCAGGTGACGGTTGCGCCCATTTTTTCCAGCACATCGGCAAAACGGATATCGCCCTGGACGCTGTTGCGGCCGATACCGGTGACTTTCACCGTTCCGCCCTTAATCGCGCCGGCGGCGAGGAAGTAGGATGCCGAGGAGGCATCGCCTTCAACCAGGTAGTCGCCCGGCGAGCGGTAGTGTTGATTGCCGCGTACGATAAAACGCTGGTAAGACTGATTTTCAACCTCAACGCCAAAGGTTTTCATCAGGTGCAGCGTAATATCAATATAAGGTTTGGAAACCAGATCGCCTTTAATCGCGATGACGGTATCCTGAGGCGCCAGCGGGGCGGTCATCAGGAGCGCGGTCAGAAACTGGCTGGAAACGCTGCCGTCCACTTCAACCTGGCCGCCGCTGAAACCGCCGCGCAGGCGCAGCGGCGGGTAGTTTTCCTGCTCCAGGTAATCAATCTGCGCCCCGCCCTGACGCAGCGCGTCAACCAGGTGGCCAATCGGCCGCTCTTTCATTCGCGGCTCGCCGGTCAGCACAATATCGTTACGGCCTAAACATAACGCCGCCGCCAGCGGACGCATCGCCGTTCCGGCATTACCGAGGAACAGTTCTAATGCTTCAGCCGCCTGCAGAGGGCCGCCGTTGCCGGTGACTTCACAGCGGGTACGATCGGAAGACAGGGTGTAATGAACTCCCAGCGCGCTCAGGGCATTCAGCATGTGGCGTACATCGTCGCTATCCAGCAGGTTGGTCAGCACCGTCGTGCCGCGGGCCAAAGCCGCCAGCAGCAAGGCACGGTTAGAGACACTCTTGGACCCGGGCAGGTTAATCGTGCCATCTACGCGTGCGATGGGTTGTAACGTCAGGGATTCCATTAAACTCAACTCTCAAACAAACAGAATAAAAACCCCGCAGACCGGCTGCGGGGATGAAAAAACGCGGCGGCGATTAACCGTGACGGCGTTCGAAGTCCTGCATAAAATCGGTCAGCGCCTTCACGCCCGCCAGCGGCATGGCGTTATAAATGGAAGCGCGCATGCCGCCCACGACGCGGTGGCCCTTCAGCGCATGCAGACCTGCGGCAAAGGACTCTTCGAGGAACAGTTTATCAAGCGCGCTGTCCGCCAGTTGGAACGGCACGTTCATCCGCGAGCGGTTCGCCGCAGCGACATCGTTGCGATAGAAACCGCTGTTATCGATGGTGCTATACAGCAGGTCGGCTTTCTGCTGGTTGATTTTATCCATAGCGGCAACGCCGCCCTGCTCTTTCAGCCATTTAAACACCAGACCTGACAGGTACCAGGCAAACGTCGGCGGCGTGTTAAACATGGAGTCATTGGCGGATAGGATGGAGTAATCAAGAATCGACGGGCAGGCTACGCTGGCTTTACCCAGCAGATCTTCGCGCACAATAATCAGCGTCAGACCTGCGGGACCGATGTTTTTCTGCGCGCCCGCGTAGATTACGCCATAGCGGCTGACGTCAATTTCACGGGATAAAATCGTCGATGACAAATCCGCCGTGACGACCACATCGTCGCCAAAGTTTGGCGCTTCTTCAATGGCAATACCGTCAATGGTTTCGTTCGGGCAGTAGTGCAGGTAGGCCGCGCCAGGGGTCAGCTGCCATTCGCTCATCGGCTTAACCGCGCGCAGGCCGTCAACGGTGATTTTGGCGTCGATCACGTTGGGCGTGCAGTATTTATGCGCTTCTTTTACCGCGCTGGCCGCCCAGTAGCCGGCATCGACGTAGTCGGCAACGGTTTTATCGCCAAGCAGGTTCAGCGGGATACCGGCAAACTGTCCGCGACCGCCGCCGTGGCAGAATAAAACTTTATAGTTGGAAGGAATATTGAGCAGGGAGCGAAAATCCTGTTCCGCTTCTTCAGCCACCTTAATGAACTCTTTACCACGGTGGCTGATTTCCATCACCGACGTCCCCAAACCGTTCCAGTCGCACAGTTCCTTTTGTGCCAGTTTGAGTACTTCCGCCGGCAGCATTGCCGGGCCTGAACTGAAGTTATAGACCTGAGCCATTTCCCCTCACCACTTGCTATGTTATTTACCCGCGAACCGTCTCGGGCATAAGTTATTCCTGTGGCTATCGGTTTTATCATTCAGTGACACGCACCGCAATGGCTAAAACTGAGCGTCGGGGAAATGCGGCCTCGCTCACACAAAAGAATCTGCCAGCTTGACGTCATAAAACCGACATAATTGCTGTCAGGTGACTCTTTTTGCCCGGCTGACCTTCGACCATTCTGCATTTGCGCAGCGAGGGCATAATTGTTTATCCCCGGCTCGTAGCGTAAGGATTGCGCTACAGCGAACGCAGGCATACTCGTCGTCCCGGGGTATCGTGGTAAAACGATCGGTAAAGCGGGAAGGAAGAATGGAGAGTCCGGCTTTAACATCGTCATCCTCATAGAAATAGAGGCTGATCTGGCCGTTGGTTTCCAGAATAGCCAGCCGCACCTGCCCCAGTTGCTCAACCCCGCTGATTCGCAGCTCCATAAAAAACTCAAATTCGGTCATGTTTTCCGCCTGCAGTTTCTCCCAGGCCAGCTCGCCGTTTTCCACAACAATAATCGGCTTACCCTCCAGCAGATCCTCCAGTTTTTCGCTATGCCCCATCAGCCACATAATCAATCGGTACAGCAGGGCCAGAGTGATAAAAACCGCCAGTACCGGCAGCATCGGAACGTCATCATAGAATGCGACGTCGCCCGCGGCCGAACCGAGGGTCAAAATGATGAGCACTTCGAACAGTGACATCTGACGAACGCCCCGCCGCCCGGTTATCTTGAGAAAAATAAATACCAGTACGAAGGTGTAGAGGCTCCGTAATGCCACCTCGGCCAGAAATTCCACGGGCACTTTATCCAGTGCCATACGATGCCAGTCAAATGTCTTCATGATTAACGCCTGAACAGTTATTGAGTGACATAAGCATAGCCAGACGATGGAGATAGCACCCGTCATCTAAAACCCGTATCATTGCGCGCTTTACGTACGATAAAAGTGACTGCCATGACTCAAACATTTATTCCCGGCAAAGATGCCGCCCTGGAAGATTCCATCGCTCGCTTCCAGCAGAAGTTGCACGACCTCGGATTCGATATTGAAGAGGCCTCATGGCTCAACCCGGTTCCGCACGTTTGGTCAGTGCATATCCGCGATAAAGAGTGCGCCCTGTGCTTCACCAACGGCAAAGGCGCCACCAAAAAAGCCGCGCTGGCCTCCGCGCTCGGAGAGTACTTTGAGCGCCTCTCGACCAACTATTTCTTTGCCGACTTCTGGCTGGGCGAGACTATCGCCAACGGTCCCTTCGTTCACTATCCGAATGAAAAATGGTTCCCGTTAACCGACGATGACGAAGTACCGGAAGGCCTGCTGGATACCCGCCTGCGCGCGTTCTACGATCCTGACGATCAGTTAACCGCCAGCATGCTGGTCGATCTGCAGTCAGGGAATGACGATCGCGGCGTCTGCGGTCTGCCGTTCACCCGCCAGTCTGATGGTGAAACGGTCTATATTCCGATGAATATTGTCGGCAACCTGTACGTTTCTAACGGGATGTCCGCGGGCAACACCCGCAACGAAGCCCGCGTTCAGGGCCTCTCAGAAGTGTTCGAACGGCATATTAAAAACCGCATTATCGCCGAAAGCATCAGTCTGCCGGAGATCCCGGCGGAGGTGATGGCGCGCTATCCGGGCGTAGTTGAATCGATCAATAAGCTGGAGGCCGAAGGTTTCCCGATTTTCGCTTATGACGGTTCGCTCGGCGGCAAATATCCGGTTATCTGCGTCGTGCTGTTTAACCCAGCTAACGGCACCTGTTTCGCCTCTTTCGGCGCGCATCCCGATTTCGGCGTGGCGCTGGAACGTACCGTTACCGAACTGCTCCAGGGCCGCAGCCTGAAAGATCTCGACGTCTTCACGCCGCCCACCTTCGACGATGAAGAAGTTGCCGAACATGCGAACCTTGAAACGCACTTTATCGATTCCAGCGGCCTGATCTCCTGGGATATGTTTAAGCAGGATGCCGACTACCCGTTCGTGGACTGGAGCTTCTCCGGAACCACGGAGGAAGAGTTCGCCACCCTGATGGCTATCTTTAAACAAGAAGATAAAGAAGTTTACATCGCCGATTACGAACACCTGAGCGTCTACGCCTGCCGAATCATTGTCCCGGGCATGTCTGATATTTATCCGGCGGAAGACCTCTGGCTGGCAAATAACAGCATGGGCGCGCCTCTGCGGGAAACGATTCTTTCCCTGCCGGAAAGCGAGTGGGAAAAAGAAGATTATCTGGCGCTTATCGAACAAATGGATGATGAAGGCCTTGATGACTTCACCCGCGTGCGCGAACTGCTGGGTCTGGCGACCGGCAAAGACAACGGCTGGTATACGCTGCGCATTGGCGAGCTGAAAGCCATGCTCGCGCTGGCGGGCGGCGATCTCGAGCAGGCGCTAATCTGGACCGAGTGGACCATGGAGTTCAACGCTTCAATCTTTAGCGCCGAGCGCGCTAATTACTACCGCTGCCTGCAAACCCTGCTGCTGCTGAGCCAGGAAGAGGAGCGCCAGCCGCTGCAGTATCTGAACGCTTTTGTACGCATGTACGGCGCCGATGCCGTAGAAGCCGCCAGCGCCGCGCTGAGCGGAGAAGCGCCGTTCTACGGCCTGCAGGCAGTAGACAGCGACCTGCTCGCGTTCCCGGCTCATCAGTCGCTGCTGAAAGCCTACGAAAAGCTGCAGCGCGCAAAAGCAGCATTCTGGGGTAAATAAGCGCGCTTTACTGCCTGAATAACCCTATGATGGGGGCCGGCGAAGGCCCCCATTTTTATGTTTTCCGCAACCCCAAAGCCCGATTGTAGCCATAAAGTTAATTAGTGGTGAGAAATAATAAAATCCCACCGCAAATATTGTTAATTTTAATAAAAATACCCCATTTTAATTAACCGAAAAACGGGGGTAAAATGAAAATAATCAACATTATTTGTAAATTTTAAAATTTATTTTTTTATTAAAAAACAACAATTTAAACCAACATTAAGGCAAATCCACACACTCAAAAGGCCTATAGTTCCGGTAGGATATGATCTACATCAAATTCCCTTCTATAATGCTTTGTTAGTATCTCACCGCCAACTTACATAAAGAGAGAGTTAGTGTGAAAGCTGACAACCCTTTTGATCTTTTACTCCCTGCTGCCATGGCGAAAGTCGCCGAAGAAGCGGGTGTCTATAAAGCGACAAAACATCCGATAAAGACGTTTTATCTGGCGATCACCGCAGGTGTCTTCATCTCTATCGCTTTTGTTTTCTATATTACCGCGACAACCGGCACGGCCGGGATGCCATTCGGGGTTGCCAAACTGATTGGAGGCATCTGCTTCTCACTAGGTTTGATTCTCTGCGTTATTTGCGGTGCCGACCTGTTTACCTCAACCGTTCTTATCGTTGTCGCGAAAGCCAGCGGAAGAATCACATGGGGTCAACTGGCGAAAAACTGGCTCAACGTCTATGTTGGTAACCTGATTGGTTGCTTACTCTTTGTATTGCTGATGTGGCTTTCAGGCGAATATATGACTGCCAACGGTCAATGGGGACTTAACGTTCTGCAAACCGCCGACCACAAAATGCACCATACTTTTGTTGAAGCCGTGTGCCTGGGTATCCTGGCAAACCTGATGGTCTGCCTTGCGGTATGGATGAGCTACTCCGGCCGCAGCCTGATGGATAAAGCCATGATTATGGTTTTACCGGTGGCAATGTTTGTTGCCAGCGGGTTTGAGCATAGTATCGCGAACATGTTTATGATCCCGCTGGGTATCGTTATCCGCGACTTTGCAAGCCCGGAATTCTGGACCGCTGTCGGTTCAACTCCGGAAAGTTTCTCTCACCTGACCGTCATGAACTTCATCACTGATAACCTGATTCCGGTAACTATCGGGAACATCATCGGCGGTGGTCTGCTGATTGGGTTGACATACTGGGTCATTTACCTGCGTGGCGACGACCATCACTAAGGGTTGTTTCAGGCAGTAAATAAAAAATCCACTTAAGAAGGTAGGTGTTACATGTCCGAGCTTAATGAAAAGTTAGCCACAGCCTGGGAAGGTTTTGCGAAAGGTGACTGGCAGAACGAAGTCAACGTCCGCGACTTCATCCAGAAAAACTATACCCCGTACGAAGGTGACGAGTCCTTCCTGGCTGGCGCAACTGACGCGACCACCAAGCTGTGGGACACCGTAATGGAAGGCGTTAAACAGGAAAACCGCACTCACGCGCCTGTTGATTTTGATACTTCCCTTGCATCCACCATCACTTCTCATGACGCTGGCTACATCGAGAAAGGTCTCGAGAAAATCGTTGGTCTGCAGACTGAAGCTCCGCTGAAACGCGCGATTATCCCGTTCGGCGGCATCAAAATGGTAGAAGGTTCCTGCAAAGCGTACAATCGCGAGCTGGACCCGATGCTGAAGAAAATCTTCACTGAATACCGCAAAACTCACAACCAGGGCGTGTTTGACGTTTACACCAAAGACATCCTGAACTGCCGTAAATCTGGCGTTCTGACCGGTCTGCCGGATGCCTATGGCCGTGGTCGTATCATCGGTGACTACCGTCGCGTTGCGCTGTACGGTATCGACTTCCTGATGAAAGACAAATACGCTCAGTTCGTCTCTCTGCAAGAGAAACTGGAAAACGGCGAAGATCTGGAAGGAACTATTCGTCTGCGCGAAGAAATCTCTGAACAGCACCGTGCGCTGGGTCAGATCAAAGAAATGGCGGCAAAATACGGCTGCGATATCTCTGGTCCGGCAACCACCGCTCAGGAAGCTATCCAGTGGACCTACTTCGGCTACCTGGCTGCCGTTAAATCTCAGAACGGCGCGGCAATGTCCTTCGGTCGTACCTCCAGCTTCCTGGACATCTTCATCGAACGTGACCTGAAAGCCGGTAAAATCACCGAGCAAGACGCACAGGAAATGATTGACCACCTGGTCATGAAACTGCGTATGGTTCGTTTCCTGCGTACCCCTGAATATGATGAACTGTTCTCTGGCGACCCGATTTGGGCAACCGAATCTATCGGCGGTATGGGCGTTGACGGCCGTACTCTGGTCACCAAAAACAGCTTCCGTTTCCTGAACACCCTGTACACCATGGGGCCGTCTCCGGAGCCGAACATCACCATTCTGTGGTCTGAAAAACTGCCGCTGAGCTTCAAAAAATACGCCGCGAAAGTGTCCATCGATACCTCTTCTCTGCAGTACGAGAACGATGACCTGATGCGTCCTGACTTCAACAACGATGACTACGCTATCGCTTGCTGCGTAAGCCCGATGGTTGTTGGTAAGCAAATGCAGTTCTTCGGCGCGCGTGCTAACCTGGCGAAAACCATGCTGTACGCAATCAACGGCGGCGTTGATGAAAAACTGAAAATGCAGGTTGGTCCTAAATCTGAACCGATCAAAGGCGACGTTCTGAACTTCGACGAAGTGATGGACCGCATGGATCACTTCATGGACTGGCTGGCTAAACAGTACGTCACTGCGCTGAACATCATCCACTACATGCACGACAAGTACAGCTACGAAGCTTCCCTGATGGCGCTGCACGACCGTGATGTTATCCGCACCATGGCATGTGGTATCGCAGGTCTGTCCGTTGCGGCTGACTCCCTGTCTGCAATCAAATATGCGAAAGTTAAACCGATTCGTGACGAAAACGGTCTGGCTGTCGACTTCGAAATCGAAGGCGAATACCCGCAGTTTGGTAACAACGACTCTCGCGTCGATGATATGGCCGTTGACCTGGTTGAACGTTTCATGAAGAAAATTCAGAAACTGCACACCTACCGCAACGCTATCCCGACTCAGTCCGTTCTGACCATCACCTCTAACGTTGTGTATGGTAAGAAAACCGGTAACACCCCTGACGGTCGTCGCGCTGGCGCTCCGTTCGGACCGGGTGCTAACCCGATGCACGGCCGTGACCAGAAAGGTGCTGTTGCCTCTCTGACCTCCGTTGCGAAACTGCCGTTTGCTTACGCGAAAGATGGTATTTCTTACACCTTCTCTATCGTGCCGAACGCGCTGGGTAAAGACGACGAAGTTCGTAAAACTAACCTCGCCGGCCTGATGGATGGTTACTTCCACCACGAAGCGTCCATCGAAGGCGGTCAGCATCTGAACGTCAACGTCATGAACCGCGAAATGCTGCTCGACGCGATGGAAAACCCGGAAAAATATCCGCAGCTGACCATCCGCGTATCCGGCTACGCAGTACGTTTTAACTCCCTGACGAAAGAGCAGCAGCAGGACGTTATTACTCGTACCTTCACTCAGACCATGTAATGGTATTGACTGAAATCGTACAGTAAAAAGCGTACAATAAAGGCTCCACGCAAGTGGGGCCTTTTTAGCAATATCATCCTGCCCCAGTCTCTTTTGTCTGCTGTCTATACTTTATGGATAACAGCCAAAACAGACTCGACATAGCCTTTGAGCTGTGCATCTACATAGGCCCCGGATGGGCCAAATTCGGAGATATCACCGCAATGTCAACAATTGGTCGCATTCACTCCTTTGAATCCTGTGGCACCGTCGATGGCCCGGGGATCCGCTTTATCACCTTCTTCCAGGGCTGCCTGATGCGCTGCCTCTATTGCCACAACCGCGATACCTGGGATACCCACGGCGGCAAAGAGATTACCGTTGAAGAGCTGATGAAAGAGGTGGTGACCTATCGCCACTTTATGAACGCTTCCGGCGGCGGCGTGACGGCATCCGGCGGCGAGGCTATCCTGCAGGCCGAATTTGTTCGCGACTGGTTCCGCGCCTGTAAGAAAGAAGGTATTCATACCTGTCTCGATACCAACGGCTTTGTGCGCCGCTACGACCCGGTTATTGATGAACTGCTGGAAGTCACCGATCTGGTGATGCTCGACCTCAAGCAAATGAATGATGAAATTCACCAGAATCTGGTTGGTGTCTCTAACCATCGGACGCTGGAGTTTGCCCGTTACCTGTCAAACAAAAACATCAACGTCTGGATCCGCTACGTTGTGGTTCCGGGCTGGTCCGACGATGATGATTCCGCGCATCGCCTGGGTGAGTTTACTCGTGACATGGGCAACGTCGAGAAAATCGAACTGCTGCCGTACCACGAGCTGGGCAAGCACAAATGGGTAGCCATGGGCGAAGAGTACAAGCTGGACGGCGTCCATCCGCCAAAGAAAGAGACCATGGAACGCGTGAAGGGCATTCTGGAACAGTACGGTCATAAAGTGATGTACTAAAATCCCCGCCCGGTAGAGATTGCGCTACCGGGTGTTTCCCCAACAAAATCAGCGTCAGGACATAAAATATTCCGACAGCTTATTCGCCACGCTCTCAATCGAGAAAATGCGCTTCTGATGCGCTTTTCGGTATTCCGCATAGCGTTCATCCTGCTCTTCCAGCGCGCTGAGGATCCGGTCGGCCACCATCATTGCGCCGGCGATTTCCGCAAATCCCGACTCCCCTTCCCCCTGTAAAGCCACCGCCGCCTGAAGATTCCAGTCAGATAAACGGGCCAGCGGCGCAAACGTCCCGCGGGTCAGCGATAAAATTTTAACGCCCTGCTGCTTTGCCAGCGACAGGGCCTGCATCATATCCGCCGATGCCTGTTCGCTGTGAACGACGATGATGCCGGTTTTTTGACTGTCAGCCAGCAGCGGCATCGCCGCCGGATAGGAGCGATCGATAAAGCTGGCCGCCTTACCCATATTGATTAAATTCATCTGCAGGAACAACGCCACCGGCACCGCCGTGCCCACGGCATAAATAGCAATGCTGTTCAGGGTGTTAAGCCAGTCGGCCGCGGCTTTCAGCTCCTGGTTATCGACAATGGCATTACTGTCGCGAATGCTCGCCAGCACCGGCGCAATCTCTTCGCTCTCGTTGATACCGTGGTCTTCCGAGCGCGCGGCGCCCTGCTCCATCGCCAGCGCGGTTCTGAAATCCGAGAAACCTTTAAAACCAAAGGCCCGACAAAAACGGGTGATACTCCCCTCACTGGTATCAATGGAGTCGGCCAGTTCTGAAATCGTGTGACGCATCACAAAGTCAGGATTTTCCGTAATAAAACGGCCAACTTTCTCCAGTATCGGGCTTAGCCCTGAAGCTCCGTTTCTTATGCTTATCAACAAGTTATTGTCTATCTGGCTCATATTTTGCCTTATTTGCTCAAAATGCAAACACAGTCACATCTTTCGTCCTGCCGCAAAGATAATAATTATTATCTCACACAAATAAATAAAAATAATTATTTTTACAAACAGGAGAACATCGAATGAAAGGTCTCATAGTCTGTCGTACCGGTATGGGCAGCTCCTTAATGCTCAAAATCAAAGCACAAAAAATCATCGACAAGCACGGCTGGAATATCGAGCTGGAGCACGATGTCCTCTCAGGGTTACGCACCTGGCGAGATATTGATTTTGTCATCACTATGCGCGATCTCACCGACGAAGTCGAAGCCGCCGGATTCAGAGCGGTCGGCATCACCGACCTGATGAACAGTGAAGAGATGGAGTCTGCGCTCACCGACATCGTTCAAAGCAACTAACCTCTCCCGGAGGCAATATGGATTTCCTCAGATTTATTGTATTCGACATTCTGGGCGTAACCCCACTTTTAGTTGGCTTTATTGCATTAATCGGCCTGTTAATCCAACGCAAGCCGATTGAAAAAGTCCTTTCCGGCACCTTCAAAACCATCGTCGGCTTTCTGGTTTTTGCCGGTGGCGCCGGTCTGGCAGTCACTTCCCTGGGTAACTTTCAGACCTTATTCAGCGATGGCTTTGGCCTGAAGGGCGTCATGCCGCTGGCAGAAGCGCTAACCGGACTGGCGCAAACCAAATTCGCCATGTGCGTGTCGCTGATCATGGTGATTGGTTTTGGCTGGAACCTGTTTTTTGCCCGCGTGACGCCGTTTAAATACATCTTTCTTACCGGGCAACATAATCTTTATCTCTCCGCGCTGCTTACCGTAACGCTGAAGGCGCTGGGCTACAGCGACATGACGACCATCATTGTCGGCTCCGTGCTGCTGGGTCTCGCCGCCTGCCTCTATCCGGCCATTGCGCAGCCGTGGATGCGAAAAATTACCGGTAATGATGAGATAGCGATGGGGCACTACGTCACCCTGGCCTACGCCGCCTCCGGCTGGATTGGCGCAAAGGTCGGCGATCCGAAACAATCCACCGAAAAGCTGAATCTTCCCGGCTGGCTGGGGATCTTTAAAGATTACATCGTCTCGGTGTCGATCTCGGTGAGCATCTTCTACTACATCGCCGCGCTCGCTGCCGGAAAAGCCGCGGTCACCGCAGCGGCAGGCGGGATGCACTGGCTGGTTTATCCGCTCTTTCAGTCTCTGACCTTTACCGCTTCGCTGTACATCATCATTACCGGCGTACGCCTGCTGCTGTCAGAAATTGTTCCGGCCTTCCTCGGCATCTCGGAGAAGTTTATTCCTAACGCCAAACCCGCGCTCGACTGCCCGGTGGTCTTCCCCTACGCCCCGACCGCCACCGTGCTGGGGTTTATCTCTTCATTTGTCGGCGGGCTGGTGGTGATGGGCTTTCTGGCGATCCTTGGCCAAACCGTGATTATCCCGGTAGCCATTCCCTACTTCTTCATTGGCGCGACCGCAGCGGTATTTGGTAATGCCTCCGGCGGCTGGAAAGGCGCGATTGCCGGAAGCTTTATCACCGGGATCCTGATCGGCATCGGCCCGGCGCTGATTTACCCGATTATGGAATCCGTCGGTCTTTCAGGCACCAGCTTCCCGGAAACCGACTTCGTCGCTCTGGGTCTGGTCGTGTACTACATCGGTAAAATGCTGCCCTAAGAAGGAATGAACATGAACATTGATGAACTGAAATCCCACGCGCTTGCCGCCCGCCGCGAGATCGTCACCATGATTTACGAGTCCGGAATTGGCCATCCGGGCGGGGCGCTGTCGATAATCGACGTGCTTACCTGGCTCTATTACCAGGAAGTCGATCTGGCCGCCTCCCCCCGCTCGCGCGTGGTGATGAGTAAAGGCCACGCCGTCGCCGCGCAGTACGCCATGCTGTATCAACAAGGCAAGATCGAGCGCAGCGAGTTCAATACGTTCCGACAGATCAACTCGCGCCTGCAGGGGCACCCGAGCATTAAGTCGCTGCCGGAAGTCGATGCGACAACCGGACTGCTTGGCCAGGGGCTGTCGATTGCTTTTGGTATGGCGGCCGCCAAAAAGCGGCGCAACGATCCGCGCCGGGTATTTGCCATCGTTGGCGATGGTGAAATGCATGAAGGCCAAATCTGGGAAACCCTACAGCAGGCCGGGCATATGAAAATGGATAATCTGGTCGCCATCATCGATTACAACGGCTTCTCTTCCCACGATCCGGTCAATGACGTCGTTAATCTCGAGCCGCTGGCGGACAAAATCCGCAGCTTTGGCTGGCATGTACTGGAACTGCACAACGGCAATGATATGCATCAGGTTGCCGATACCCTGATGCTATCCCGTCACCTGAAAGGTAAACCTGTCGCCATCGTGGCGCGCACCACCAAAGGTTCCGGCGTCAGCTATATGGAAAACAACGGCGACTGGCACTCAAAAACCCCGAGCAAAGAACAATTTCAGCAGGCGATGGAGGAGTTACAGTGATGAAAGCACCCCGTGATGAGATCGGGCATGCCCTGATTGCGCTAAAAGAAAAGGGCTATCCCGTTGTTGTTATCGACAGCGATTTAGCCAGCTCTACCCGTACCGACCAGTTTCAGGCCGTCTATCCTGAGGCCTTTTTCGAAATGGGCATTGCGGAAGGTTCCGCCATGAGCTTCGCGGTCGGCCAGGCGCTGGAAGGCTTTATGCCCTTCTATGTTAACTTTGCGATGTTCGTCACCGGCACCGCCTGGACCCAGCTGCGGCAGGCCTGCTATGCCAAAGCCAATATTAAACTCGTCGGTAGCCACCCCGGTATGGATGATGGCCCGGACGGCGCTTCGCACCATGCGCTGGAGGATTTAGCGCTGACCCGCGTCCTTCCGGGATTAACCGTCCTGACCCCGGCAGATGCGGAAGAAATCGCCGAGGCCTTCGAGCAGGCGGCAAAAATAAAGGGACCCGTTTATATTCGCGTGGCGCGCGAGCCGATGCCGGTTCGCGACAAAAGCGTCGTTCCCCGGGTCAGCGATATCGCCGCCATCGCCGACAGCGGCACGGATTTTGCGATTCTGTTTGAAGGAACGGTACTGGAACAGGCTACCGACGGCTATGAAAAGCTGCTCGCCAGCGGCAAAAAGGGCAAGCTTATTCACGTTGCAACCGTCAAACCCTTCAACCAGCAGGCGTTTTATCGGCTGGTCGAAGGCTGCCCGCTTATCGCTACGCTTGAAAATCACACCGTCAACGGCGGCCTCGGCGGCCTGATCGCGGAAACCCTGGCGCAAAAGGCACATCCGGCGCGCCTTACGCGTCTGGGAACGCAGGACACATTTACCGAATCGGGTAATAGCAGGCAGCTAAAAGCGAAATATGGCATCTCGGGAGACGCGCTGTTTAACGCGCTACGCTAACCACCAGGCGAGCCGGTCAGTTGGCGGTCGGCTCGCGCGTAAAGGGAACGTTTATGGAAGAGAGGCTATTTTCCGCCTGTCAGTTCACCAGCGACTGCCTGAGCTGGCGCAGCGCCGTTCATCTCGCCTGCCGCCCGCTTGAGGAGCAGGGAAAAATCACCGGGAGCTATGCCAGGGCTATTATCAGCGCCACGGAGCAGGATGGCCCCTGGTATATATTGAGCCCGGCGTTTGCGCTACCGCACGCGCGTCCAGAAGCCGGCGTGCTGAGCAGAAACAGCGCGCTTTCGCTGCTTTGCTGTAGCGAGGCCGTTGATTTTCCGGAGCATCCCGGCATTCGGCTGATAGTCGTACTGGCGGCGGCCGATAGTGAACAGCATATCCAGACCATCCAGCGGTTAGTCTGCTGGCTGGATGAGGGGGAGAGACTTCAGCGATACAGCACGGTGCAAAACCGGGCACAGTTTATTGCGCTTCTTGCGTCGCATTAATCCATAGCCAGGGACGTGCCCTGGCTATGTTCTGAAAAATCAGGCGTGCGCCACCGGCGTAGGATGGTGCCCCGCTTTGCGCAGCAGCGTCAGCAGGTAGATGAATGACACGCTGGCAATCATGATAAACAACAGATTGTCAGAGAAGTTCTGCATCAGCATGGCGGTCAGCGTCGGCCCAAGCAGGCTGCCCACGGTATAGCTCATTAACAGCGCCTGGTTCATCGCCACCAGCTGATGACGCTCAACTTTTTCGCAGGCCCAGGCCATAGCCACCGGATAGAGCGTGAAGCCGGAAGCGCCCAGCACGAACAGCGCGGGCGCCATTGCGGCCTGGCTTAACATCGCCAGACAGCCGAGAATCACCACAAACACCTGAACGCGCAGGACCAGCAGACGGCCGTAGCGATCGGCGAGCCGGCCAATCGGCCACTGCCCCACGATACCCGCGCTCACCATCACCGCCATCCAGAAGCCAATGCCGGAATCGCTAACGCCCTGGTGGTTGAGCCACAGCGGCATCAGGCCATACAGCGAACCGAGCACAATGCCGGAAATAATGCAGCCGTTGACGCCATGACGGGCCTGACGCAGCCTTAACATTGGCCAGATACGCGCCGGTTCGTGCGGCTCATCGGCCTGAGTCGCCACGCGAGCAAACAGCAGCGGCAGAATGGCCGCCAGCGCCAGCGCCGTCACCCACGGCAGAACGCTCATCAGATCCGTCGGCAGCTTGCTGACCATTAACTGGCCCAGCACCGTGCCGACGTAATAAATCATCATATACGCCGCCAGCAGGCGACCCCGGCTCCGCGAAGTGCCGCTACAGACCAGCGCGCTCTCCACCACCACCCAAATCATCGCGCAGCCGACGCCGGCGATAAAGCGCCAGCTGAACCAGCTCCAGAAACCCAGCGTAATACCAAGACCCACGCAGCCCACGGCAAAAATAACCGATGCCAGGTAATAGCTGCGGTTAAAGCCCAGACGCTTAATTACCCATCCGGCAAGCAATGTTCCCACCAGATTACCGGTAAAATAGGACGAGCCCACCATCCCGACCTGCCAGGTCGGCATATTTTCATGGGCGAGCCAAAGCGGGACGAGCGTATTTAAAACCGCTATCGCCAGGGTCAACAAAAGCAGGCCACAGAGCAGCATTTGCACTGGCCGGGTGTAGATGGTCATGGATATAAACCGTGATGGAGTTCAGATTTCGTGCGCATCATGCCACTGCTGCAAACATTGTCAATCCGCCTGAAATCAGGCGTGACGCGGTTTGCGGGGGAACGATAGAAGTTTTTTATCCAGCGGATCGACAACAGAATAGCTATTTATATTATTCCATTGTTTTTATTACTTTATTGGAAAATAGCGGTGGGAATATCGGTAGAAATATTTCATGAATCGACCGCACTTTTTATCGCGCCAGAATAAGGGTTTCTGGCGCGATAAAGGGCGATTAGCTGGCGATTGCCATTCCAACGGTCATATGCAGGCCGTAGAAGACGCCGCGGCCGATCGTCTCGCCGATCAGCACCAGCACAAAAGCCAGCCCCAGCATCGGCAGCGCAGGCTGGTAGCCTTTGAGCTGGGGGGCAATCCAGCAGACCAGCGCCAACGCCAGCGCAACCAGGCGCCACGCCATCAGCGAGCCGTAGGCTGGCACCAGCGCCGAGGCCTGCTGAATAGAGCTATGGATTGTCGCCAGCTCGCTGCCTTGCATCAGCACCACGATGGCGCTAATCACCAGCGCCAGGAGGGTCACCGCTGGCAGCAGGCGCATCGCCCAGCCGTTGACATCGGCAACGCGCAGCAGCAGATATCCCAGCAGCGGACCGCCGATAAACATCGTCAGGAAGAAGCTAAGCGGCGTCCAGACCGTATACCAGGTGGGTACCGTATCAATAGTGTTATAGACGCGGACCATCATCCAGACGAAGATAATCCCCAGCACCATGGTAATGACCAGCCAGAGATGACGCAGCCCCGCCGGTAGCTTATTGACCACCGCCAGCAGCCAGCCAATGCCGCCAACGGCGAAGAAAAGCGCCCCGCTGGCGATTTCGTTACTGAGCGACGAGGCGCCTACGCGATTAAGCGAGTTAAACGCGCGCATGGGCGACCCAAGATGCAGGGTTGAGGCAATAAAGCCCACGCCCATCAGCACCCACAGGCCAAACATGCTCCACACGACGCGCTGTTGCTGTTCACGCGATAAGTCGCCTTTCATTAGCGCCAGAGCCAGCACAATAAAGCCGCCCACCACGCACTGACCAAAGACCGTGAAAACAATCAGCGGCCATTCATGCCATCCACTCCCCATCTCACACCTCCTTCGGGTTGGCCAGGTAGCCGGTGGTATCTCCACACGGTCGGCTGTTGGCGTTAGGTTTAATCACGATACTCGGTTTAGTGAAGTGGGCCGAAGGCAGCGGCGCAACGGCGGCCAGCTGGCCGTGTTTTTGGCGCAGCTCTTCAATCGGGCCGAAATCTAACGCGCGCAGCGGGCAAGATTCCACGCAAATCGGCTTTTTGCCGTCGGCGACGCGCTCGTGGCAGCCGTCGCATTTGGTCATATGACCTTTTGTCGCATTGTACTGCGGCGCGCCGTACGGGCAGGCCATATGGCAATAGCGACAGCCGATACAGACATCTTCATCGACAACGACAAAGCCATCTTCACGTTTATGCATCGCCCCGCTCGGGCAAACTTTGGTGCAGGCCGGATCCTCACAATGGTTGCAGGCAATAGAGAGGTAATAGGCAAAGACGTTTTGCTGCCAGACGCCGTTATCCTCCTGCCAGTCGCCGCCGGCGTATTCGTAGATACGACGGAAGCTCACTTCCGGCGTGAGGTTTTTATAGTCTTTACAAGCCAGTTCGCAGGTTTTGCAACCGGTGCAACGGGCGGAATCAATAAAAAATCCATATTGAGTTGTCATCGGTTACTCCTTACAGCTTTTCAACCTGGACGAGGTTGCTATGCGATGGATTGCCTTTCGCCAGCGGCGACGGGCGTTGGGTGGTCAGCACGTTAATGCAGCCAGCCTGATCCACGCGGCCTGCGTCCGGGTTATACCAGGCCCCCTCACCCAGCGCGACCACGCCCGGTATCATGCGCGGGGTCACTTTGGCCTCGATATGCACTTCACCGCGATCGTTAAAAATGCGGATCCGATCGCCATTGGCGATACCGCGCTTCTGTGCATCAAGCGGGTTGATCCACATCTCCTGACGGCAGGCGGCTTTCAGTACGTCAACGTTGCCGTAGGTGGAGTGTGTGCGGGCTTTATAGTGAAAACCGGTCAGCTGCAGCGGATACTTTTTCGCCAGCGGATCGTCATAGTTTTCAAACCCAGGGCTGTATATCGGCAGCGGGTCGATAACATCCTCTTCTTTCAGCTCCCAGGTCGCGGCAATTTCCGCCAGCTGCGCAGAGTAGATTTCAATTTTCCCTGACGGCGTCGTGAGCGGACTGGCGGCGGGATCTTCGCGGAAAGCTTTATAGGCAACGTGGTGGCCTTCCGGATCGCGCTGTTTGAAGATTCCCTGCTTGCGGAATTCATCAAACGGCAGCAGCGCCGGGATCGCTTTACGGGATTGCTCATAGAGGTGACGCAGCCACTCTTCCTGAGTGCGGCCTTCGGTGAAACGTTGCTCAACGCCCATGCGCTTCGCCAGCTCCGTGGTCATCTCATAGATGGTTTTGCATTCAAAACGCGGCTTGATGGCCCGATCGGCAAAAATCACGTATGACATGTTGCCGCAGGAGGCATCGAGGGCAAAATCCATCTGCTCCGAAGCCGTACAGTCCGGCAGCAGAATATCGGCATATTTCGCCGAGGAGGTCATATGGCAATCAATGACCACAATCATCTCGCACTTCTTGTCATCCTGAAGGATGTCATGGGTACGGTTAATCTCTGAATGCTGGTTGACCAGGCAGTTACCGGCATAGTTCCAGACCATTTTAATAGGCACGTCGAGCTTATCTTTGCCGCGCACGCCGTCGCGCAGCGCGGTCATTTCCGTCCCGCGCTCAATCGCATCGGTCCACATAAACATGGAAATACTGGTTTCCACCGGATTATCCAGCGTCGGCATACGTTCAAAAGGCAGGGAGTAAGAACCTTCACGCGCGCCGGTATTGCCGCCGTTAATCCCGACGTTGCCGGTTAAGATTGCCAGCATGGAAATCGCGCGGGAAACCAGCTCACCGTTGGCATGGCGCTGTGGGCCCCACCCCTGAGAAATATAGGCAGGTTTAGCGCTGGCGATTTCGCGCGCCAGCTGCACGATACGCGCCTGGGGAATGCCGGTAATCGTCGACGCCCACTCAGGGGTCTTCGCGATACCGTCTTTGCCCTGACCGAGAATATAGGCCTTATAGTGGCCATTGGTCGGCGCCCCTTCCGGCAGCGTTTTCTCGTCATAGCCTACGCAGTACTTGTCGAGGAAAGGCTGGTCAACGAGGTTCTCGTTAATCATCACCCACGCCAGCGCGGAGACCAGCGCGGCATCGGTTCCCGGGCGGATAGGGATCCACTCGTCTTCGCGTCCGGCGCCGGTGTCGGTATAGCGTGGATCGATAATAATCAGCCTGGCGTTGGATTTCTCCCGCGCCTGTTCCAGGTAGTAGGTCACTCCGCCGCCGCTCATGCGGGTTTCCCCGGGGTTATTGCCAAACAGCACCACCAGCTTGCTGTTTTCGATATCCGACGGGCTATTGCCATCGGCCCAGCCGCCGTAGGTGTAGTTCAGTCCCGCGGCAATTTGCGCGGTGGAGTAGTCGCCATAATGGTTGAGATAGCCGCCGCAGCAGTTCATCAGGCGGGCAATCAGGGTTTTCCCCGGTGGCCATGAGCGAGTCAAGGTTCCGCCGAGGGTTCCCGTTCCGTAGTTCAGATAGATGGACTCATTACCGTACTCTTTTATCAGACGCTGCATATTGCTGGCGATAGTATCGAACGCTTCTTCCCAGCTGATTTGCTCGAATTTGCCCTCGCCGCGTTTGCCCACGCGCTTCATCGGATATTTCAGGCGGTCCGGGTTGTAGACGCGTCGACGCATCGAGCGGCCGCGCAGACAGGCGCGAACCTGATGCAGACCGTCGTAGCTATCGTCGCCGGTATTGTCCGTTTCAACATATTTTATCTCACCACCCACCACATGCATCCGCAGCGGGCAGCGGCTGCCGCAGTTCACCGTACAGGCGCTCCAGGTGACCGTTTCGCTGGCGGGGTTGAGGTTGTCTGCGGCTTGGGCAATGCGCGTGAAGGGTAAGGTAAAAGCGCTGCTGGCCATCGCCAGCCCGCCAATCGCCGTGGTTTTCATTAAACCACGCCGGCTCACCTCAGCAGCCAGTAAAGCATCGGAGGTTTTGGTTTTCATAGATACTCGCTTTGGTTGCTCACAATTAACTTAATGCCGTTATATAGTTACATATACAACGAAATTAACCTTTATTAGTTTTTTATCCTGTTTAATCCAAAGGGAGTATCTTCGTAATCGCGAAGGCGATTATTGCCCGGTATCAAGAAGGGGGTAAAAAAAAAGCGCCCGCAGGCGCTTTTGAGAAGAGCGTTGAAAAATCAACCGATAAATTCAAGGCCGCGCATATACGGGCGCAGAACTTCCGGGATCTCGATGCGACCATCCGCCTGCTGATAGTTTTCCATCACCGCGACCAGCGTACGTCCAACCGCCAGGCCAGAACCGTTCAGCGTGTGTACGAGGCGAGTTTTCTTGTCAGATTTGCTGCGGCAGCGTGCCTGCATGCGACGCGCCTGAAAATCCCAGACGTTGGAGCAGGAAGAGATCTCACGATAGGTATTCTGCGCCGGCACCCACACTTCCAGATCGTAGGTTTTGCATGCGCTGAAGCCCATATCGCCCGTGCACAGAGCCACTTTACGATACGGCAGACCCAGCAGCTGCAGCACTTTCTCGGCGTGGCCGGTCATCTCTTCCAGCGCCGCCATGGAATCTTCCGGACGTACAATCTGCACCATCTCGACTTTGTCGAACTGGTGCATACGGATCAGACCGCGGGTATCGCGGCCGTAAGATCCGGCTTCAGAGCGGAAGCACGGCGTATGCGCGGTCATTTTGATCGGCAGATCGTCTTCATCAATGATTTCATCGCGAACCAGGTTGGTCAGCGGAACTTCCGCCGTCGGGATCAGCGCGTAGTTGCTGCTGTCGGCTTCTTCTTCCAGCGGACGGGTATGGAACAGGTCGCCGGCGAATTTCGGCAGCTGACCGGTACCGTACAGCGTGTCCTGGTTAACCAGATACGGGACGTAGTTTTCGCTGTAGCCGTGCTGTTCGGTATGCAGATCCAGCATAAACTGCGCCAGCGCGCGGTGCAGGCGTGCCAGCTGGCCCTTCATGACCACAAAGCGAGAACCGGTCAGCTTCACGGCGGCGGCAAAATCCAGCCCTCCGTGCATTTCGCCCAGCGTGACGTGATCGCGAACGTCAAAATCGAACTCGCGCGGGGTTCCCCAGCGGCTGACTTCAACGTTGTCGTTTTCGTCGCGACCGGCCGGAACGTCGTCGTGCGGGATATTAGGGATAGCCAGCGCGATATCGCGGATCTCCGCCAGCAGCGCGTCCAGCTCGGTCTTAGCGGCATCAAGCTGCTCGCCGAGTTTGTTCACTTCCAGGCGTAATGGCTCAATATCTTCCCCGCGCGCTTTCGCCTGGCCAATGGATTTCGATCGGGAGTTGCGCTCCGCCTGCAGGTTTTCAGTTTGAACCTGCAGAACTTTACGACGCTCTTCCAGAGCGCGAAGTTTATCTACATCCAGCTTAAAGCCCCGGCGTGCCAGTTTTTCTGCGACTGCGTCTGGCTCGGTACGCAGCAGATTGGGATCGAGCATGCTTATCCTGTGCTTATCGAATTAATAAAAGAAAAATGGCCGCAGAGCGCGACCACGGAAATAGTGTGACAACCTTACCGCAACGCCTCAATTATCGGTAGCGTTTTATCGGGCTATTTTGATCCTGTTCGGTTAACCAGGCGAGCTTTTCGCCTATTTTGCCCTCCAGCCCCCGGTTTGTCGGCTTATAATAGCGCGTTTGCGCCATTTCCTGCGGGAAGTACTGCTCCCCGGCGGCATAAGCATTCGGTTCATCGTGAGCATAGCGATACTCTTGCCCGTAGCCCATCTCTTTCATCAGCTTCGTTGGGGCATTGCGCAAATGAACCGGGACGTCGTAATCGGGACGTTCGCGGGCGTCGGCCATCGCCGCTTTAAACGCGGTGTAAACCGCGTTGCTTTTGGGCGCACAGGCAAGATAGACAATGGCCTGAGCAATCGCCCGTTCGCCTTCCGCCGGTCCGACACGGGTAAAGCAGTCCCATGCGGAGATCGCAACCTGCATCGCGCGCGGATCGGCGTTGCCGACATCTTCCGAGGCAATCGCCAGGCAGCGGCGGGCAACGTAGAGCGGATCGCCGCCGGCGGTAATAATCCGCGCGTACCAGTAGAGGGCGGCGTCCGGGGCGCTGCCGCGAACCGATTTGTGCAGCGCGGAGATTAAATCGTAAAAGCGATCGCCTTTGTTGTCGAAACGCGCGCTGCGCTCACCGGCAATTTCAGTCAGCAGCTCAACTTTCAGCACGCGATTGCCGGAGGCGTCGGCTTCGGCCATATCGGCCATCATTTCCAGCGTATTCAGCGCCCGGCGCGCATCGCCGTTGACAAGGTCGGCGATGGCCTTGCGCGTCTCGTCCGGCAGGACGATATTTTGCCCGCCGTAGCCGCGCGTTTTGTCGCTCATCGCCTGGTTGAGCACCTGCTCGATGTCGTCGCTGGTCAGCGACTTGAGCAGATAAACGCGCGCGCGGGATAACAGCGCGGAATTGAGTTCAAAGGAGGGATTTTCCGTCGTCGCGCCGATAAAGGTGATGGTCCCGTCTTCAATATGCGGCAGAAAGGCGTCCTGCTGGCTTTTATTGAAACGGTGCACTTCGTCGACAAACAGGATCGTGCGGCGACCCGCGTTGCGGTTTTGGCGCGCGCGTTCAATGGCCTCGCGGATCTCTTTCACCCCGGAGGTCACCGCTGAGATACGTTCAACGTCGGCGCTGGCATAGCGCGCAATCACTTCGGCCAGGGTGGTTTTTCCTGTCCCGGGCGGCCCCCAGAGGATCATCGAGTGTAGATGCCCGGCTTCAATCGCCCTCGGTAAGGGTTTACCCGGCGCCAGCAGGTGCTGCTGGCCAATGTACTGCGCTAAATTTTCTGGCCGCATACGGGCGGCCAGAGGTTGAAACGCGTTATCGGAAAAATCGAGCGACAGGTTGCTCACGTTCGCCTCTATTTACGTTGATCGTCCACCGTAACCCCTTGCGGCGGCGTAAAGGTGAACTTAGATGCATCCACGGCACCATTTTGTTGCGATTTCAGCTGATAGCTGCTGCGTTGATCGTCCTGTTCCACGGCGCTGAACTGATGAATCGTACCGTCGCGACCCACGTTGATGGTGAACTGCTTCAGATTACCGCTGCCGTTTTTCGGCGTCAGAACAAAATCATCACCGTTCTGCTTAATGTTGTAGTTCTGCCAGTCGCTGGCCTGATTGCGGGCAATCAGCATAAACGGCGTGTTGCTGGTCGCATCTTTCAGCCAGGTAGCGGTAGCCTGCTCAACAAACGGGTTGTAAAACCACAGCGTTTTGCCGTCGGACACCAGCACGCTTTCATCCGGCTGGGTCATATGCCAGTTGAACAGATTAGGCCGCTTGACCCACAGGTCTCCCTGCCCGTCCTGCACGGCATTACCGCTGCCGTCCGTCACTTTCTGCGTAAAGCTGGAGTGGAAGCTGCTCACTTTATCAAGGCGGCTTTTTAAATCGCTGGCGGCATCCGCCCATACCTGACTGACGACAAAACTGGACAGTAATGCACAGGTGATTGCGAGTTTTTTCATTGTTATTCCTTAATGTGCGTCACTCCCGACGCGGGAGCCTGGTCTGCTGCTAATGTAGAACGGCCAACGGCCGTAAAACAGCAGAACAGGCTGATTTTCACTTATTTACCCAACTTTGCGGTTACTCAAAAGGCGGCGGCGCCAGCACTTCACGGTTACCGTTATGCCCCTGCTCGCTCACGATCCCCTGAGCCTCCATTTGCTCAATGATACGCGCGGCGCGGTTATAGCCAATGCGGAACTGACGCTGTACCCCAGATATGGAGGCTTTGCGTTTTTCCGTCACAAAGTTGACGGCCTGATCGAACAGCGGATCGAGCTCTTCACCGCCCTCGTAGCCACCGCCGCCTCCTTCGCTTTCGCTATCGGAGGTGATGCCATCGACATACTGCGGACGCCCGCGCGCCTTCCAGTCCTGAACGACGGCGTGAACTTCCTCGTCGCGTACAAAAGCGCCGTGTACGCGCACAGGGATCGTCGAGTTAGGCGCGGAGTAGAGCATATCGCCCATTCCCAGCAGTGATTCCGCACCGCCCTGGTCAAGGATAGTACGTGAGTCAATTTTACTCGATACGGTAAAGGCGATACGCGTCGGGATGTTGGCTTTAATCAGGCCGGTGATAACGTCAACCGACGGTCGCTGGGTCGCCAGCACCAGGTGGATCCCCGCGGCGCGCGCTTTCTGCGCCAGGCGCGCAATCAGCTCTTCCACTTTCTTGCCGACGGTCATCATCAGGTCGGCAAACTCGTCGACCAGCACCACGATGTAAGGCTCTTTTTTCAGTACCGGATGCGTCGCATCCATACTGTCGCCAGGCTTCCAGTAAGGATCCGGAATGGGCCGTCCCATACGTGCGGCTTCAGCAATCTTCTCGTTATAACCCGCGAGATTACGTACGCCCAGCGCAGACATGAGTTTATACCGGCGCTCCATCTCGTTGACGCTCCAGCGCAAAGCATTGGCCGCGTCTTTCATATCCGTCACGACTTCCGTTAACAGATGCGGTATTCCCTCATAGACCGACAGCTCGAGCATTTTCGGGTCAATCATGATGAATTTCACGTCTTCCGGCTGCGCTTTATAGAGCATGCTGAGGATCATGGCGTTGACCCCAACGGATTTACCGGAACCGGTGGTACCCGCTACCAGCAGGTGCGGCATCTTCGCCAGATCGGCAGTGACAGGTTCGCCCGCAATGTCTTTCCCGAGGACCACCGTGAGCGGTGAAGGATTATCGCGGAATTTCGCATTATCCAGCACTTCGCGCAGGTAAACGGTCTGGCGCTTTTTGTTAGGCAGCTCCAGGCCAACGTAGGGTTTACCCGGAATCACTTCCACCACGCGAACCGCCGCAGTGGACAGAGAACGGGCCAGATCGCGCGACAGGTTGGAAATGCGCGCCGCTTTCACGCCCGGCGCCAGGTTAAGCTCAAAGCGGGTAATAACCGGGCCAGGTGAGTAGTTCACCACATCGGCTTTAATGCGGAAATCGGCCAGACGAGCTTCAACCAGACGCGCCATTTGCTCAAGCGCAAAGGTATCGATCGGCTCAACTTCAGCCGGTGGCGGCGTGAGCAGGTCAAGCGAGGGCAGCAGCGTTGTCGGCTTCTGTAACGGGCGACTGTCGCCATTGCGCATCAACAGCGGGTGAATGAGACTTTCCTGCGGCTGCGGGATCGGCTGCTGCGGAGCCTGCTGCTGCGGATAGCTGCCAGGAGCCTGCTGCGGCATCGGCTGATGGTGAACCGGCTGCTGCGGCGCGGGTTGATAAGACTGCTGCTGCGCATGTTGCGGCGGCTGAGGCATCTGCTGGTGCGGCATCGGCTGCTGTACGGGCTGCGAATGCTGGGCCGGCTGCTGATTCTGCGGGGCAGGCTGCTGTACTTCCGGCAACGGCGTGAAGACAGGCTCGCTCGGCGTATCATCAACTAACGTTTTCATTGGCGAGAATTCATAATCCGCCGCAGAGAACGGATGCGATCCCGGCGGCTGCTCGCTGGCGTAGCGCTGCTGCTGGGAAGCGGCAAACTGACGGGCAAGTTCGGCTTCAGCGGCAGAATCCTCGTCTACATCAGCCTCTTCCGCAGCGTAGCTATCGCCATAGCGCTGATTTTGCGCAGCCGCGAACTGACGCGCCAGCTCACCCTGCTCAAGCTCTGCAACTTCCTCGTCCGTCAGCGCATCGTCATCATAGTGCTGATGCTCTGCCTGACGCGCACGTTCTTCAGCCAACCGCTGCGAAGGCAACTTAATGCCATAGGAAGCCAGCTCACGGCGCGTGGGCACGCGAACGCGGTTTGGACGCGGCAATTTCGGGCCTATGCCCTCTTTTACCTGCGCACGCGGGCCGCCCGACACCGGGCTAAACAGCGGCGCGGCGCTGGATGCGGCAGATGCGACGGAGGCCGCCCCGGTGGCCTGATGGACGCCAGACGCCAGCGCGCTCACCGCGGCAACATCAGCCGCCGGAGCAGGCGGAGGCGAGATCGGTTTTGTCGCAACCGGACTGACCGGCTCCGGAATCGGCTGATACCATGCGGCAAGCTGCTCGCGTTCACGCGCGCGTTTCTCTTCCACTTCTTCGAAGTAGTACATCGGCGGACGCTGAGGCTTCACCTCCTCTTGCGGAGGCTCAGGCTCAACGGAGGCGGCGTAAGGCTCAGGCTGCTGTACCGGGGCCTGTTCCGGCTGGTACGCATGCTGCGGCTGGTAAGCCG
>NZ_JBEAFN010000074.1:0-93098 GCF_040061795.1 Klebsiella sp. GN_Kp190 | reverse complement strand
AGCGCCAGCACGATGCCGTCCAGCGGACGGCTGCGGCGCAGCTTACGCAGGGCGGTCAGGCGCCCGGTGTCCGGCGCCGATGACAGACTGCCGCCATAAATCAGCACCGTGCGGCGGCCTTCGAGCCACTGTTTTTCCGCCAGACCGGGGGCGATGGCGGCGATGTGTTCGGGTTCGCCACAGACCAGCAGCAGGCGGACCTGACTGCGCCAGAAAAGGTTGTAGCGACGGCGGAGGTGCTTTTTTATCGAAGAAAGGGAGATATCTCGTTCCTGTGTACAAGCCCCCTCGCCTGCCGGGCGACTGCACTGCGGAGTCACCGGGGGGTCGTTTTTTTGGAAAGGGATAAGAAAAAAAATCAGCACGCTCAACAGACTGGTCAGAAAAACCGCACCCAACAGCGAAATCCAGAATACGCGTTCACCCGTCCATTCAAAAAAAAGATGAGTTGTCTGGGCCAGAATAAACAACAGCGCCAACAAAACAACCAGGACACAGAGACCCGCTCCCAGGATGTATAAAAACCTTTTCATATTGGATTATTCCTTGCGGGCAAGTCCGGCAGCCTGAATAAAGTGGGGGCGTTGCAGAGCAGTGAGGGCGTGGCGCAGCAGGAAAACAGCACCGGGTAGAGTGACTGCCAGCGACAGTAACATACTGAGCACGCCGCACCAGGAGAACAGCCAGTCCGGAAAAAAACGGGCAACGCCCCCAAAAGCCGCCACGTTGAGCAATACGGCAAGGCAGAGTGAACCCGCCGGATAAGGCAACGGGAGTATGTTCACATCTTCATCACAGATAACCGGCAGATTATTGCCGACGACCATTGCGCCGGCCCGTTTGTCATCCGCCTGTAGCAGCCAGTGGCTTCCCGGACCGTAATTGACCATCTCTGCTGCTGCAGCTACCATCAGCCATCCCGCCAGATGCCCGTAGTCTGCGCTGATTTTCGCAAAATCGATAATGCCACCGGCTGCAATATCAGTATGCAGGGGCAGAGGTAACTCATTAACCACCCGCCCCAGCGCCTGTGCGGACGACGTAGATAACCCGCTGTGCCAGACCAGATGTTTTACACCAGAAGGCTGCTGCGCCATATCGCGCAATTCAGCCAGCTCGCGGGGCAATGCACCAGTATTCAGCGGCATGGCGCGAAATACTCGCACCGCATCGCGCTGTTCTGACGATTTAAGCATCGCTTCAGGCAACAGCAACAACGCACAGGCAAATTCCGCTAAGGCTTCCTCCGGCTGGCGGTAATGCAGCGCCAGTACAAGCAATGGATAACGAGCAGTAGACAGGAATTTATTCCAATTATTAAAAATTGACGAATTGGATAAGGCATGAATATCTGGCATCCATGGCAATTTTTCATCTTCCCAGAGAAGGGAAAAATACTGAATTTCCTGTTTTTTATCAGAAGCAGATGTCTGTATTATCACCGTTAACGGACCTGAAGGATAGGCCTGAGAAAGTATTGTTTTAATCTGGTTTATTAATAAACGACAAAGTTGTTCAAAGCGTGAAATACCAGGAATAAAAGCTTCTTCGGGAAGCAATGTTAATAAAGATGTTTCGTCGCTGCTTTCAGACGCAACACCCGCTAGTCGAGAAAGCAATTGTGGGTCTGCGGTTAATACCACATGCCTGGTCACGCATAAATGCAGGTGTGCTTGACGTTGCCAGGCCAGGTGCATATTTCGTCGCCAGTTATTCCAGTTACGGACGCGGAAAGTCTGTATTTCCCAGCATAACAAATAAAAGGTTATGGTAATTGTAACACCCACCAAAGTATATCCGGTCAGTGGTAGCCAGTAGCCGCTTGCAAGCGTTGGTAAACTACCGGAGGGTGAATGCAGTACCACCCGAACTAACGCGATAAATACACCGGCGAAAGTAATTGATAGGCATACCCAGGGCGACCAGGGTTGCGTATCTGGCCTCGCGGGAACCTCGGGTAATGACCAGCCCATCAACCTATCTCCACATCCGGCAAACTAGCGTAGATCACGGAACCACAGGCGCTCTTACAACCATGCGCCACAATTCCCCTACCGTTTTCCTCATAACTCATATCGCATTCCACTATCGGATTAGAACCGTGTTCCGGACAGGACACCGAATCATTCAGCAGTGCAACATTTTTACCTTCAATTTCAAAAGTAGATGATACAGAGACTACTTTTCCTCCATGCGAGGTAGCATCGCCAAGAACAACTATTTTCTTTCCCATATCAATATCCGTATTCTTTGGTCTTCACACGAATCATTTCTTCCAATGCTGTTTCTGTGCTGATTATTTCTGGCTCAGTAACATTGTTTGGAATTCCGGTTTTTAAATATGTATCCAGTCCCTGAGTCCAGTCTGCTCGACGGCGTAGATCAGTGATAAAAGCCCTATCCCAACCCGATTCACAGTAACCAATGGGTAAATCATAAGCAACGACTCGTGCCATAAAATTTAAATTACTGGGTAAAGTACTATGATCTGTAGGTTGTGCGACATATGAACGTATCCTGCGATCTTTTTCGTCAAACGTCTCCTTACGGGTTACTGGAGTTACGCTACCGTAAGTACCATATTCCGATTGTTTTTTGACACCAATAACGATATCCTGATCGGGATACAAATTAATGAAATTATCGTAAGTATCGTCATTCTTATAACCAGTTTTAGGATCACGCTCTCCCCAACCGTTTTTTTCCTGTGGGCCATGCTCAGCACCAACTCTTGTTTTATCGAAATCACTTAGTTCATTTTCCTTAATTGGCTCAGGGACTTCCTCGGCATTAATAAATACAGTTTGCCAGTGAGGTGGATCTGGGTACACAAAACCACTGCTCTGATATTCATCTCCTTCATCATCCCAAAAGGGTTTACCATCTGGCAATCGACCAAATGGAGTTTTTGACTCGGGAGCTATACCACAAGGTGTATTTCTGGCAAGCATTCGCTGGAATAAATACCCCTTATGCTGGGTGATAAGTGGATGAGGATTCCCTTTTTCATCATTTGGGAAACCTTGCCACCCTACCGAATGCAGAGGGAGGGAACCCATAACTCTGTCATGTGGATTGAAATAAACATAAGTCCTCCCGTGATTATCTCTTTCCGGGATATTTCTCGTTTCATTTTTGTCAGAAGCTACAAGAGTTATATCGGGCTTCCAGTTTTTATTATCCTGTGATTGACCTACACACAACCCCTCATAGCCTAACGAAGATAAATGTGTTGATTGAAGTGCAACTTTATCAATTATTGCTGACAGAGTACTTTCTCGACCAGATGGAGAAATATATTCTTCAGGAGGCATTGAAAAGGCATTCAATTGACTATTATGAAGGGCATAAGGTGAATTCATTATAAATAGAGTATCAGGTGCTTTATTTGCCAGTGCAGTAGCAGCCATTGAAACCATAGTTCCTTGGCTATGTGAAATTATGGTGACTGTATCCTTAGGATATTTCTCTCGAATAAGATCCAATAAATCAGCTAACCGCTTCGCGGCATGAGCATAATAGTTTCGTGGTGGTGCTGTGGTTAGTAAGCGATCTTTGTCTTCATTACCATATTGAACTTTTGCACCAGGTATATTGGCTAAATCTTCATTGAATCCTTTTTTACTCCAAAGTGAATGAAGATTATTCGTGCCATTTTGAAAGGGACCGCCGCCCCATATATAAGGACCTTTTTTCAAAATATCATACAATGGGATGCCATCTCGCTTCATCTGATGATAGTCATCACCCTTAATACTTACCAAAGGAATAACAAACTTATCTTCGTCACCTAATGGTGATGAATAGCCCCAATAAAATCGAATTACAGGTGACCGGCCATTGTCAGTGACTAATTTCCTTTCTACTAATGGAGACATTGGAGTTCTTTTTTCGACGCCTTTCTCATCTAATTCTATCTTGTCATCCCCACTATATATGTTAGCCTTTAACTCAAAATTAGTGCCTTCAAGTCCAAGGCGTTTATTCAATCCTGCACATAATGCAGACTCTGCTTTTTGATACCATTCACCTGTGGAGTTAACACCATGGACAAGTATTATAAGCCCAGGCAGATGAGGCGGCACATCGCAAGCTCCACGAACCTGAACATTCTTATGCGATGGAAAAGAACACCAAGAAGGATGGCCATTATCATCATATTTAATCTCTAACTCTCTAACTGGCTCAGTCTTATGTACCATACTACCTCCTGTTTTGAAAACATAGCATTATCGTATGAGACCAAATTCAGTAAATTGCAGAGCATACAAAGCAACAAACGCCACACAGATACACCCAAACCAAATCAGCAATATGATACGCAAACCATGAACTCTCTTACAACAAAGCCATGTAACTAATGTAAGCAAACTTCCTGCGATTAGCGCATAAATTATTAACAAAGAATAAATCATCAGTAACATTTCGCTCTCCCACAAATAAAGACTGAGACCTTACTTACCTTTAATAAGAGTGATAGTCATATCATCAATGACATCCGAGGTATTTAATGATGTAGAACCATTTAAATCTGTCACCCCTGAAACAATCCTTCCATCCGGCATGGTTATTGAATATGCCTTATTGGCTAAAGGTTCTTTGGTCAGAGAATTTCGAATGACAAACTTCTCATCAAAACTTCCCGACTCAAACGACTTCATTACTCCCTGCATACTACCCGAACCTGCTTTCTTAATACCGGTGTTTTTTATCAGCAACTTTCCAGGACCGCCAATTTCAACATTCCCACCTTTGATTTTGATATATCCGCCCCCGCATATCAGCGTCAGTTCATCCTGTGCCGTTATTACCAGCTTCTTGCCACTCGAAATATGCGTGTCCTGCGTTGACCAAGTGGTGATATGTCCGCCCTGCGCCTGAATATCAATATCCCCCCGCGACGCAAACCACTTCGCCCCATTCTGACTCCAGAGACTGAGTTGTTTACCCGCCGCCAGTGTGAAGTCCTTCTGCGCCCCCATATCCAGCTGCTGACCTGCAATCAGCGTCAGATTCTCCTGCGCCGACAGCAGCATATCGTCACCGCTTGCCAGCGCCACACCCTGCGGGGCCGTTCCCAGCAGTACTTCCTTCTGAAGCTGCTCTATCTTCTGTTGCAGCAACGTCTGCTGACGTCCAACATCCGCAGCCAGCGCCTGTGCCTGCTGTGCGCTGGCAGCCAGTGACTGCATTTCCACTAGTGCCGCTGAAAGCCGCGACATCGCCGGTTCCATCGCCAATTGCTGTCCCTGCGCCTTCGATTGTGCATCAGCAGTAATGAATATCCCTTTCCCGGCCCGTATCGCTCCGTAGCTGTCCGTCCGCAGCTCAAACCCCTCGCCGCGTGGCTGTTTTTCGCTGTCCACCAGATGCCCCAGGTTCAGCTGACTCTTGCCGCCGTACTCCGTGCTGACCTTGATGTGCTCTTTGCCACGCGCGTCGTCGAGGCGGATTTTGTTGTTCGCCGGGGTCCGCAGGACGTTGCGCTTATAGTTCCGGATGGTGACAGGGTCCGGGTGCGCCGAGTCGTGCAGGACACCGGCAATATACGGACGGTCCGGGTCTCCCTGCTCAAAAGCGATGGCCACTTCCGTCCCCGCCAGCAGCGGCAGGTGCAGGCCGTATGTGTCCCCGGCATAGGGGCGCGCCTGACGTACCCACAGACTCTCTTCCCCCGGCTGCCAGTGGTCGCGGTCAAACAGCAGGTTGACCTTATAACGGCCGTCGCGGTCGATATGGCCGTAGATATCGTTGGTTTTCGTGCTGGTCACCCGCGCCGGCAGCGTGCCGGCCATGACCGGCCTGTCGCCCGGTTGCGGACGGAAGCCGTAATTTTCCGAGAACGGGATGGCCGTAAACGCCACCTCATAGCTGCGGTCGCGACGGGCGCGGCTGTGGATGCCGGTAATCACCACGCCCTGGCGGAAAACCTCCGTCACCTCAGCGCCTCCGGTGACCTTCAGCTCCCGGCCCGGCGCCAGCGCCGCGCTGCTGGTCCTGCCGCTCAGCCGGGTCTGGTCGTTCAGGTAGCGCTCGTGGCGCAGACGGGCATAAAACGCCCCGCTCTCCGGCTCCGGGTTGCGCTGGCCGTCACTGCCCGGCGCCAGGTAGTTATCCGCCCAGTGATACGCCTCGCCGTAGGTGGTGACGTCGCCGGACGTCACGTCCGCGCTCTGGCTCATCTCCTCCGGCGCGTTGCGGTAGTTGTAGTCCCGGGTGAACACCGACTGCTGCACCACGTTATGCTGGCTTTTCAGCGCCCACACCGACTCGGTACCGCCGTCGTGCTGGCCGGAGGGCGGCACCGACGGCAGAACCAGCCCCTGCTCGTAGTGCCGCTGGTCATCGTAAAACTCCACCACGTCAATATTCAGCCGGGTGTCGGCGGTGAAGCGGAACCAGATACCGACCTCTCCCAGCAGGCGGGTGATAAAGCGCAGGTCGTCCTCGCCGTACTGCATCACCTGCTCGCGACGCGGATACGCCTGTGCCAGGGTGAAGACAAAGTCCTCCCCGCGCATGGCGTGGCGGGTACGCAGGATATGCTCCACGATATCCGGCACCGACATATCCTGGTAAATCCGGTTCTGGTGGCTCCGGGAGAGCAGCGCCAGACGAGGCTGCAGGGTCAGGGAATAGTGCGTTTCGTCGCGGGATGCGGAAAGGCGCTCAAACGCCGTCACCACGCCCTGAATCGTGCGCACCGGCTGCTGAATGTTAATCCCGAAACCCTGGTCCGCAGGCGCCTGCAGGGTGAAGGTCGCGTCCTGCATCAGCATCTGCTGCGGCGTGATGGTTTTGTCGGCGCTGGTGAACTCAATCACGTATCTGAACGGTTCGCTCAGGGCCTCCTCACCTTCAAAGCTCAGCACGTCCAGAAAGGCGCTGCAGCCGCGCACCGTTAACAGATGGTGGCTGTGGCTGAATAGCAAAGCGGGTATATCACTCATTCGGTTACCTCTTCATCAAATGCCATCACAATCCCCTCCTCTTCATTTCATTCTGGCTCCGGGTCGCCCTACGGCAGCGGCCAATCCACGCCCAGGATTTGTCCGTACACCCTGCTCAGGCCCCCTTCCCTGGCGCGGGTACAGCAATGATTAAATCGTCGTAGCAGAATGGCTGGATTTTCCAGAGACTCTCTTTATCGTTTTCTGGCACGCTACCGCCCGTCGCTGCTAACTTACCAAAGCGCATCAGGTCTGACTGGCGGACTGTCTGTATTGCCGGCCCGCTCGTTCGCGGATGTTCAGAGCCGATATTTTTACGTCGAATAAAGCTGGGATGTCGGAGTGGTCCGGTACGAGAATATTCCCGGTGAACCCATAAAATAATGCACGTCACCAATTTTGGAGCCAGCTCATTTATTTCGCCGCATAATCCCTGAGATATCGCAGGGTCTTGCAGAATCTTTTCAGGATCTTTTCTGAATGTTGCGTTACCAGGTGGGCTGGATTTGAGTTTGCGTAATAAATGACGCATCGCCAGCCAGAGGGTTTAAGCTCCGTAAGACTGACCTCCGGGTTAAATGTCGGTAATACCTGCCCTCAGGAAACATGGGTTTGAAGCATCACCCCAACAGAAATTCATTGTAGAACAAAGAATTAAAAGTGGTCAATCAACCGGGTGTGATGTTTGACATAAGTTTCAACAGGCCTTTGCCAGTAAACCATCCGCTATACACCTTCACTTTATGAATAAATTCCCAATTCATATATAAATAGTTAGGTATGATTGATTTAAATCAATACTTACTGAATATAAATATTATCGACAGCACAAAAATATAGTTGTCAAAAGTAAGAGCAATCAAATTCTCCTTACCATTTATGAACATTGAAGCAGTCTAAAGCCGAACTTTAATATCGTTATAAACAATGATATTTAGGATAAATATAAAAACCGCAAATAATAACCACCTTATCAGCCAGAGATTATTTATTCCGACTAACCACTGAGCATTGTTAAGAAGAAAGCATTGTCCCCCATTTATGCAAAATTATGTTATTACGGCCTACAATCTCTCTCTTCAACGTCAACGACCAGCAGGTCTATCTGAACGGTTTACTGCTATCGGACCGAGTGGATGAATGCTGCCCGCTGCTGTCACTACGGGAAGCGGGATTTCTTCCAGATATACCCGGTTTTTTCATTGTGGGAAAGGTAAAGAAATTGTGATGGAATACTGCTAAGTCTCACCTATGCAAACACACCCAACAGGATTCGACAGTATGGAAAAAAGTTCACCGTATCAGTCACTTCTAAAGACCTTCCAGCGACTCTCCCGCTTCTCGCATCTTTCCGCCATCGCCGGCTGGGATATGTTCGCCATGATGCCCCCCGGCGGCAGCGCGGCCCGCGGCGAAGCGCTGGCCGAGCTTGGCGTTTTGCAGCATCAGATCCTGACCGATAAAAAAGTGGGTGAATGGCTGCAGAATGCGCTTCAGGAAGAGCTAAATGATGTGGAACAGGCCAACCTGCGCGAAATGACCCGCCAGTACGAACAGGCGGCGCTGCTGCCGGAAAGCCTGGTGGAAGCGAAATCGCTGGCGGGTAGCCGCTGCGAGCACGCCTGGCGTAGCCAGCGTCCGGCGAACGACTGGCAGGGTTTTGCCGAGAACCTGCGTGACGTCGTCAAACTGAGTCGCGAAGAGGCGCAGATTCGGGCTGCGGCAAAAGGCGGTTCCCGCTACGACGCGCTGCTGGATATTTTTGAACCCGATATGACCAGCGCCCGTCTTGACGTACTGTTCGCGGACCTGAAATCCTGGCTTCCTTCGCTGCTGGAGAAGGTGGTTGAGAAGCAGGCGCAAACGCCGCTCATCGAACCTCAAGGGCCGTTTCCGATTGCCGACCAGCGCGAGCTGGGGCTGGAGGCGATGCGCGTGCTGGGATTTGATTTTGACGGCGGACGCCTGGATATCAGCGCCCACCCGTTCTGTGGCGGCGTGCCCCAGGACGTCCGTATCACCACGCGCTACAACGAAAACGACCTGCTCAGCGCGCTGTTTGGCGTCATTCACGAAACCGGCCACGCGCGCTATGAACAAAACCTGCCGCGCAACTGGCTCGATCAGCCCATTGCCCTCGCCCGCTCCACGGCGATCCATGAATCGCAAAGCCTGTTTTTCGAGATGCAGCTTGGCCGTAGCGACGCCTTCCTGCAGCGCCTGCTGCCAACGGTACGCCAGTACTTTGGTGAACAGCCGGCCTTTAGCCACGAAAACTTCATCGCATGGAATCAGCGCGTCAAGCCGGGCTTTATCCGCGTCGACGCTGACGAAGTGAGCTATCCGGCACACGTTATTCTGCGCTACGAAATTGAACGCGCGCTGATTGATGGCGATATTGAGGTCGAGGATATTCCGGCGCTGTGGGATGAAAAAATGCAGCACTGGCTGGGACTTTCCACCCTCGGCAACTATCGCGACGGCTGTATGCAGGATATCCACTGGACCGACGGCGGTTTTGGCTATTTCCCTTCCTACACGCTTGGCGCGATGTACGCCGCTCAGCTGATGGCTTCCGCCAGACGGGCGCTGCCGCAGCTGGAAAGCGATATCGCCAACGGTAACTTCAGCGCCCTGTTTGACTGGCTGCGGCAAAATATCTGGCAGCACGGTAGCCGTTTTACCACCTCGCAGCTGATTCAGCATGCAACCGGAGAAGACCTTAACAGCGACTATTTCCGCCAGCACCTTACCTCGCGTTATCTGTAAATCACCGGCGTCGGGCCGCGCCCGACGCCGTGTCCCATTGTTGTAGCAGCGCGTTGTACATATGGTTACACGCCGATACCAAACACTCACGGAAACCTCGATAAGACAGGCATATAGTTCTTTCAACGGCCCCGCAGTGGGGTTGAAACAAGAAACCTTTTCGAGGATATCAGAATGAAAAAAGTATTAGCTCTGGTCGTTGCCGCTGCAATGGGTCTGTCTTCTGTTGCTTTCGCTGCCGATGCTGCCACCACCACGACTCCGGCGCCGGCTGCTGCAACTCACAGCACCACCGCTAAAGCGACCCACCACAAGAAACACCATACCGCCGCTGCGAAACCGGCTGCTGAGCAGAAAGCGCAGGCTGCGAAAAAGCACAAAAAAGCAGCCGCTAAACCCGCTGCCACCCAGAAAGCGCAGGCCGCTAAAAAGCACAAAAAAGCAGAAGCTAAACCGGCTGCCACCCAGAAAGCTCAGGCCGCTAAGAAACACAAAAAAGCCGCTGCTAAACCGGTAGCTCAGAAAGCACAGGCAGCGAAAAAACACCACAAAACCACCAAACATCATACCGCTAAACCAGCTGCACAACCGGCTGCTTAATCTCCCGGGTTAAGCGATGTGATATGATATCGGCGCTGGCTTCAGCGCCGTTTTTTTCTGGAGAGCACCATGCTGCGGCGCTATCGTTTTGAGCTCATCCTGATCCTGCTGATTATCTGCGCGCTGGTCGCCAGCCGTTTTTTTCTTTACTAAACCTATTGCTGCCACAGGTTGTCGCCGAGACCGTCGTCAAACGTTTGACGTAACGCGCCGTTAGCCAACGACGAACCGCCAGAATATCAAGCGAAAGCACGCTCCGGTCGATACGCACCCACACCGCCGTCAACAGCCCCAGACAGCAGCCGATACCGTCAGCGATATGAATACACTGCGGAAAAAGAGAATATCGTTGGGGTCGCTTAATGCGGTCGCCAAACCTGCCATCACCCCGCTACGCTTTGTTGTCACCTGCTGCGCAACGGCACCTTCACGCAACATTACCGGCAGCGTTAGCGCCCGGAAGAGAAAATGTAAGGGACGAAGATTTTGCTGACGAGAACACCGGCGGCCTGCCCGGGGATTTATCTATCAATCAAACGCCGGAACGGGCGGCGCTGGCCGCAAAACGCGCTCAGCCCGCCGCTTAAACCTGCCTCGTTCCGCCACGATGAGGCCGCGAATTAAAGAACGTGAACCGCCGTCACCAGCAGATAGCCCGTCGCGCCCCAAATCATTGCTGATACCAGCGAAACGTAAACCAATGCGCGAATACCTTGTTTAGACATAAATCCTCCCGTACATCGGGTGTTTGACATTGCAGATATCATCGCCGGGATAACATCTCTGTTTGCTCAACAAGGTGATAGCAATAACAACGTTTTCGGTGAGAAAATGTTTCGCTTTGAAAGTAAGTGATAAACAGGTAAAGAAGTCCGATTTTCCTGTGAAGATATCTCTTTTTTTGCGTGATATTGGCCGTTTTCGCCATTAACTACCTTGAGAAAAAGCTGAACCGCAAATCCTTTATTCGGCACCCGCCTGTTGTACGTTCGGATACACGATTTATGTTGCTTCCGCTGCCCTTTTCTGCGGAAATAACGCCGCAGGAAAATGGCGTTAACATATTGAATTCACGCCATTCATCCGTAAGCGACTGGCGTTTTTTGCTGATTTCGCCTGCCGCCTGGCTTAATTAAAATTATTCTTAACTTTCATAAACTTAAATCTGCTGCTACTTTCAATATACATAATTATCTCCCCAGAGAGTGATATGCGTAGAGACGTCCTGTTATTACTGTGTTCAATTTCCCTGTTTCCAGCGCTGGTCCAGGCCGACGATGATGGCATGAGTGCAAAAGATATTAAGACGCTGTTTTTTGGTCACGACGACCGAAAACCGGTCAGCAACCCCACGGACGATCCCTGGGATGCGATTGGGCAACTGGAAACCGCCAGCGGTAATCTCTGTACCGCCACGCTTATCGCCCCCAATCTGGCGCTCACCGCCGGGCACTGCCTGCTCACGCCGCCCAAAGGCAAACCGGATAAACCCGTCGCGCTGCGTTTTATCTCGCGTAAAGGCGGTTGGGTGTACGAAATTCACGGTATTGAAGGCCGCGTAGATCCTTCGCTGGGGAAACGGCTTAAGGCGGACGGCGACGGCTGGATAGTTCCCAGCGCCGCGGCGCCGTGGGACTTTGGCCTTATCGTGCTGCGCTACGCCCCTTCCGGCATTACGCCGGTGCCGATTTTTAGCGGCAGCAAAGCCGATCTGACCGCCGCGCTAAAAACCGCAGAACGAAAAGTGACTCAGTCTGGCTATCCGGAAGATCATCTGGATAATCTCTATACCCACCAGGATTGCGTAGTCACCGGCTGGGCGCAGACATCGGTGCTCTCTCATCAGTGCGATACGCTGCCGGGGGATAGCGGCTCGCCGCTGCTGCTGAAAACCGACGACGGCTGGCAGGTGATTGCGGTGCAGAGTTCGGCGCCTGGACCAAAAGATCGCTGGCGGGCGGACAACCGCGCCATCTCCGTCACCGGCTTTCGCGATAAGCTTGAAGCGCTGGCTGCCCAGTAAGCGGTCAGCCTTGCTGCTGGCGCAGCTGCAATAACGACGCGACGGGCATCGGCTCACTGAAGAAGAAACCCTGCAATCTGTCGCATCCCGCCCGCCGCAGCAGCGCCAGCTGTTGCTGATTCTCAACGCCCTCCGCCACCACCGTGATGCCTAACGCTCCGGCAATACGGACGGTCCCGCGCACCAGCTCCGCCGCCTGGGTATCCACATCCACCAGCCCGGCCAGGGATTTGTCGATTTTAAGACTGTCGAAGCTGAAGCTGCGTAAATAGCCGATGCTGGAATAGCCGGTGCCAAAATCATCGAGCGCCACCGCGATGCCAAGCGCCCTTAAGTTCTCAATGGCCGACTTCGCCCGCTCGGGATTCTCCAGAACGTAGCTCTCCGTGACTTCGAGCTGTAACCGACGGGCCGGGAAATGACAGCGGCCCAGCACCTGCACCACCCGCGACTCAAACTCCGGATCGCGGAACTGCGCCGGGGAGATATTCACCGACAGCAGCAGATCGTCCAGTGGCTGCAGTTCGCTACAGGCGCGTTCAAGCACAAACTGGCCAAGCGCGTAGATCAAACCGCTACTTTCGGCGATACCGATAAACGCATCCGGCGGCAGTGCCCCCTGAGGACGCCGCGGCCAGCGCAGCAGCGCTTCCACGCCTTCCATAACCAGCGTATCGGCGTTGACAATCGGCTGATACCAGACATCAAACTCTTCGTTCTCCAGTCCCTGACGAATGCCATTTTCGATATTCAGCTGATACTGCCGCGCGTCGCTGAGCGCTTCGTCATACCAGGTCGTGCGCCCTTTGCCGGTTTTCTTCGAATGGTACATGGCAATATCAGCGCGGCGAAAAAGCTCGGTGCTGGAGCAGCTTGCCGGGAGGCCGCTGGCGATACCGATACTGGCGCTGATATAAATTTTTCGCTCGTTGAGGATAACGGGCGCTTTTAACAGTTCCAGTACCGCCCAGGCAAAAGCCAGCGCCTGATTTACCGCCTGTTCGCCGCTTACCGTCATCGCGAACTCATCGCCGCCCATACGCGCCAGCATCCCTTCAGGCGGAACGCGCTCCCGAAGTTCTTTAGCGATATGAATAATCAGCGCATCGCCAACGTCATGGCCGTAGTTATCATTAACATCCTTAAAGCCGTCGAGATCGATAAATACCACGCTTTGCATTTGGTGTTGGGAGGTTTCGCACACCTGGTTAAGGCGTTCGATCAGCGCCCGTCGGTTTGGCAGGCGGCTCAGCCAGTCGGTCATGGCACTGTCGCGCGCCAGCTTTTCGCCGCGCGCCAGCTTGTAAAGCCCGAGGTAGCTGAAGAGAATAAACAGCAGGATCAGCCCAGCCGCCACGGCGGCAATCAGCCGCATACTGTCGGAGGCCGCCCGCGCGGCTTCCGCGCCGGGAAGCCCCGGCTGCCAGCTCAGGTAACCCACGATCTCCCCGGCCTGGGTGCGTAGCGGAATACTGTATTCACCGCCGCCTGGCGTGACGTGCAGGTTGCGAATCTGAAACGTGTCGCCCAGGCGCTCAAGCATTTGCGAGTTGATATGGCGGGTGATCACCAGATAGCGACGCGTATCATCATGCACCTGTAGCCGCCCTGCCGTCGGGCGAATCAGGCCAATACCAATAAACGCAATACCGGCGCGGGTTCGCGTGATGCCGGCATAAGCGCTTTTACCGCTGCGCAGCGCGGCGGCATGCTGCGAGATAAGCGCACGAAAACCGTTGCCGAGGAATTGGGTATCCTGCTCGGTAAAGCTCTCACTGCGAAACGATCCCCACAGCACCCGATAGTGCTGGTCGAGTACGAAAGTGCCGTCATAGAGATTATTGATTTTAAAACCCGATCCCCATGAGTTGTAGAGCCATTGCGGATCGAGCCTGTCGGCATAGGTCTGATGCACCGCATCATCCCAGATAGCGTTATCCATCACCAGCGACAGCACGCGGTTCACCGAGGTCTGCACCGCCCCATCCACCGATAGCACGGAACGATGCTTATCAATTTCGTTTGCTTTCAGGCCGATCAGGTGTTGGGTGAGATAAAGAAGCGAAACAATGGACACGATTAAGCCGATCCCGGCGAGGACAATCATGATGGACAGCGTTCTGGCGGAGGGAATATTGCGCCAGCCTGGCAAATGAATCATGTTCTGCCCTCATATCGGCCGGCAGCAAAATACGCCGAACTGGCTCTTTTTTAAGCGTAATACAGAGAGCAGAATTTGCCGCCCGCATTCACAGGCGGCATCATATCAGGCGAGTTTAATTAACACCATGCCGACCACCAGCAGAAGCAGACCGGCCCAGCCTTTATGATTCAGCCGCTGGCCAAACAGCACCCAGCCGGCGGCAATGGTCGCCGCGATACCGAAACCGCCCCACAGCGCATAGGCCACCGACAGGTCAATTCCTTTGACCGCCTGCGAAAGCGCGCTAAAGGCGCCCAGGACCGCCGCCAGCGACATAATGCCGTAGAATTTACGTCGAAAGCCGTCGGAAAATTTCAGAAAAACGTTGGCCAAAATTTCCAGCGCAATCGCCAGCGCCAGCCAGGCGGCGTGGACCCACTCAAACTGTTGCATGCGCTTTCTCCTTGCCCGGCTTCACCGCTTTCTGCGTCCCCGATTTAATCAAAACAATCCCGGCGACCAGGGTCACCAGGCCGGCGATTTTTATCGTCGACAGCGTCTCATCAAACAGCAGGACGCTGAAGATAGTGATCAGTAAAATGCCGATCCCCTCCCAGAGGGCATAGGCCACGCCGAGGGCGATTTTTTTCACCGCGAAAGCCAGAAAAATATAAGAAAGCGCGATCATGACCAGCATTAAAATAAAACCAGTATGGCCGCCGCTTACGCTTGCCCATTTCATCGACAACGTGCCGGTAATTTCAGCAACGATAGCTAAAGCTAATAAAATCCAATAAAACATGATCCCTTCTCCTGCTTGAGAATATAATCCATGGCGGCTTACAGAGAAGTAAACCGGAAAAATTCTGACGTTAAATTAGCCGTGCGCAGCGCGCCAGCTCAGGCAGAGAGAAGAAGACTAAAGCGCCGAGCGCCAGTGCTGCTCGCCGAGAAAGCGGGAGTGAGAGAGGGATACTGCAGGGTGAAAAGAAATATACATCCTGAACTGATTGTCCATAAAATTACAATTATCCGCGGTATTGCTTCTCGTCATTTGCGGATCAAAATTGTCCTCTGTAGTTATACACACGCAGATTTGTACCATAACGCCACATTTAACTCAAAGTCTTTGCAGTTCTTTACCTCTGGTATTTGATTTGGATTAGTTTTTTCCGATCGCAATCACCATTATGATATCGTTCCGGCCATTATTGATTAATTGGTCGTTTTTTTTTCATTTTAGCGGACGCGACGCGCTGAGACGCCGACTTTGCCAACGTCTACAATGACTCACATTAGTCCCCATTTTTTCTCTCGCAGGGAGCGGTATGGCCAAACCCATCATCACGCTTAACGGCTTAAAAATAGTCATCATGCTCGGCATGCTGGTTATCATCCTGACAGGCATTCGCTTCGCGGCGGATATTATCGTTCCTTTTGTTCTGGCGATCTTTCTGGCGGTGGTGATAAACCCGCTGGTTCAGCTCATGGTGCGCTGCCGGGTACCGCGGGTGCTGGCTATTTCGCTCCTGGTCGGCGTGATTGTCCTGCTGGCCGTTGTGCTGCTGGCCTCGCTCGGCACGTCGCTTAACGAGCTTGCGCGCACCCTGCCGCAGTACCGTAATTATCTCTATGAACCGATGCAGACCGTTGCGCCCTGGCTACAGCGCTTCGGCTTTACCGTGTCAGTGGTGGAGCTGAACAAGTATATTGACCCCAACGCGGTGATGACGCTGGTGACCGGCCTGCTCACCCAGCTTTCCAACGCGATGTCCTCTATCTTCCTGCTGCTGCTGACGGTGGTCTTTATGCTGCTGGAAGTGCCGCAGCTTCCCGCGAAGCTGCAGCAGCTGATGTCGCGGCCGGTGGAGGGAATGGGCGCGATTCAGCGCGCGCTGGATAGCGTCTCCCACTACCTGGTGTTAAAAACCGCCATCAGCCTGGTGACCGGCCTGGTGGTCTGGGGAATGCTGGTGCTGCTGGACGTCCGCTTTGCTTTTATGTGGGGACTGCTGGCCTTTGCGCTCAACTACATTCCCAACATTGGTTCGGTGCTCGCGGCGATCCCGCCGATCCTGCAGGTGCTGGTGTTTGGCGGTCTGTACGAAGCGCTGGTGGTCCTGGCAGGCTATCTGGTGATTAACCTGGTGTTCGGCAATATTCTTGAACCGCGCATTATGGGCCGCGGGCTGGGGCTGTCGACGCTGGTGGTCTTCCTGTCATTGATCTTCTGGGGCTGGCTGCTGGGCCCGGTGGGTATGCTACTCTCGGTACCGTTGACGATTATCGTCAAAATCGCCCTCGAACAGACGGTGGCCGGGCAAAGTATTGCCTTTCTGCTGAGTGATTTGAGTAAAAACTAACGCCATTGCGCACGCTTCCCCGGAGGCGATGCTGACGCATCTGTCCGGGCTACCGGCCCGCAGACGCCCTTAACTGTAGCCCGGGCAGGCGCTTTGCGCCGCCCCCGGGAGCAGAGCGCGGAGCCGCTGAACTTCCCCGGAGGCGATGCGGCGCATCTGTCCGGGCTACCGGCCCGCAGACGCCCTTAACCCGTAGCCCGGCTAAACGCAGTGCGAGCCGGGAAGCCGCGCCAATGCCTCAACCCGGTACGTCCCCTGCTCGTAGACCAATCATTCGCAATCATTATTGATCGTCATCACATCTCTGCCCCGCCAATCATTACTCTTACGCTAACGATTCGCCATCGGCCTTAATTGATGCCCGCCACCTCGCGACGCACACTTACTTCCACACCAGGACAATCAAAACGATTCGTCGAATCAGGAGGTTAATAATGAGTGCCGAACAAACGACGGGACGCGTCTGGAACCGTCGCCGTACGGAAAAACAGCGGCGACTGACCGAGGCGAAGGTCTCGGGCAAAGTGATCCCCACCGACCAGCTGGTCGCCGTTCTTGAGCAGCTGTTGGCCCCCGGCGACCGGGTGGTGCTGGAAGGCAACAACCAGAAACAGGCTGATTTCCTCTCGCGGATGCTGGCGGAAGTTAACCCACAAAAAATTCACGACCTGCATATGATTATGCCGAGCGTCGGGCGCAGCGAGCATCTGGACCTCTTCGAAAAAGGTATCGCCCGCAAGCTTGATTTCTCCTTCTCCGGTACCCAAAGCCTGCGTATTTCGCAGCTGCTGGAAGATGGCCTGCTGGAAATCGGCGCTATCCACACCTACATCGAACTTTACTCTCGCCTGTACGTCGACCTGTCGCCAAACGTCGCGCTGATCGCCGGTTACAAAGCCGACCGCAAGGGCAACCTGTACACCGGGCCGAGCACCGAAGATACCCCGGCGCTGGTGGAAGCCGCCGCGTTCCATGACGGCATCGTTATTGCGCAGGTTAACGAACTGGTCGATGACGAGTGCGATCTGCCGCGCGTGGATATACCCGGTTCGTGGATTGACTACGTGGTCGTCGCGGATAAACCGTTCTTTATCGAGCCGCTGTTTACCCGCGATCCGCGCCTGATTAAGCAGGAACATATCCTGATGGCGATGATGGCGATTAAAGGCATCTACGCCGAGCATCAGGTGCAATCCCTGAACCACGGGATCGGCTTTAACACCGCCGCCATCGAACTGCTGCTGCCGACCTACGGCGAACAGCTCGGCCTGAAGGGCAAAATCTGTAAACACTGGACGCTGAACCCGCACCCCACCCTTATTCCGGCAATTGAAAGCGGTTGGGTCGAGAGCGTGCACTGCTTCGGCGGAGAGCTGGGAATGGAAGAGTACATTCGCGCGCGTCCGGATATCTTCTTCACCGGCGCCGACGGCTCCATGCGCTCCAACCGCGCGTTCTGCCAGCTGGCGGGACAGTATGCGGTAGATATGTTTATCGGCTCGACCTTACAGGTTGACGGCTACGCCAACTCCTCGACGGTGACCCGCGGCCGCCTCTCCGGCTTCGGCGGCGCGCCGAATATGGGCCACGACCCGCACGGTCGCCGCCACGCTACGCCGGCATGGCTCAACATGATCACCGAACCGGATCCGATGCAGCGCGGTAAAAAGCTGGTCGTTCAGATGGTGGAAACCTTCCAGGCGGGCGTGAAACCGACCTTCGTGGAAAAACTCGACGCCGTTGAGGTCGCCAAAACTTCCGGAATGCCGCTGGCGCCGGTGATGATTTACGGCGATGACGTCACCCACGTGCTGACCGAAGAAGGCATCGCCTATCTCTATCGGGCGGAAAGCCTGGAAGAGCGCCGGGCAATGGTGGCGGCCGTGGCCGGGATCACCGATATCGGGCTCGGCATTGACGCCAAACGCGTGGCCGCACTGCGCCAAAGCGGCAAAGTCGTCTATCCGGAAGATATCGGTATCCGCCGCAGCGACGCCACCCGCTCTCTGCTCGCCGCCGGCAGCGTAGCCGATCTGGTGGAGTGGTCCGACGGTCTGTACAACCCACCGGCAAAATTCCGGAGCTGGTAATGAAAAAACTCTCTCCCCACGTTGCTGAAACCCGGGCCCGCTGGCTGGCCCAGACCGCCAGCGCCTGCCTGGTTGACGAAGCGCGACTCAGCCCCAAGCCGGGCCTGGTGGATAGCCGCGGCAACGGCGCGCATCAGGACCTGAACCTGGCCCTGATGGAGCGTTCGGCCCACAGCCTGCAGCCGACGTTTCACGCGCTGGCTCAGCAGAGCTGGCGGCGTCCGGCCGACGTTGCCCTGCGCGAAACCGTTGGCCGGCTTGGCCGCGAAGGCGAAGCGCGGATGATGCAGGCGACCGCCGGGGTCAATACCCATCGCGGCGCTATCTGGGCGCTGGGCCTGCTGGTCAGCGCGACGGCGATGCTCGGGGGGGAGGGTCAGGCACAGAGAATTACGGAAACCGCCGCCGCCCTGGCCCGTCTGCCGGACGCCTGCGCGCCAAGGACCTTCAGTAAAGGTCTGCGCGCCAGCCGCCGCTGGCAGGTTCCCGGCGCCCGGGAAGAAGCGCAGCGCGCTTTTCCGCACATCACCACCCTGGCGCTGCCGCAGCTATTGCGCAGCCGGGCCGCGGGGGCCAGCGAGGATCAGGCCCGGCTTGACGCGCTGATGGCGATTATGACCTCGCTTAGCGATACCTGCGTGCTCTCCCGCGCCGGAATGGCGGGCCTTGAGGCGATGCGGCAAGGCGCAGGCGAGGTGCTGGCGGCAGGAGGATGTGCGACAGCCAGGGGGCGCGCCGCGCTGGCGCGTCTCGACGTGCAGATGCTGGCGCAGAACGCCTCGCCGGGTGGCGCGGCGGATCTTCTTGCCGCCACCCTGTTTCTCGACCGGGTTTCCGCTTAACGCATTCAGAGGATGTTATGGAACAGATTAAATTGTCATTCCCTGCCAACCGCGCCCTCAGCGGCAAAGCGCTGGCAGGCGTTGTCGGCTCCGGCGATATGGAAGTGCTCTATACCGCCGGACAGAGCGATACGCTCAACGTCGAAATCACCACCTCCGTGGACAACAGCCAGGCGCGCTGGAACGCGCTGTTCGAACGACTGAGCCTGATTAACGGCCTGCCCGGCGGACAGCTGATCATCCACGATTTCGGCGCCACGCCCGGCGTCGCGCGGATCCGTATTGAACAGGTTTTTGAGGAGGTGGCTCATGCGTAACGATCGCAGCTTTATTGAACTCCGCGCCCGTGAACGCGCCCGCACCCTGCTGGATGACGGCAGCTATCGCGAACTGCTGGATCCCTTTGACGGCATTATGTCCCCGTGGCTCGGCGCGCAGGGCATCGTCCCGCAGTCCGACGACGGTATGGTCGTCGCAAAAGGCACCATTAACGGCCAGCCGGCGGTAGTCATTGCCATCGAAGGTACCTTCCAGGGCGGCAGCATGGGCGAAGTCTCCGGCGCGAAAATGGCCGCCGCCCTTGAGCTGGCGGCGGAAGATAACCGCAACGGCATTCCTACCCAGGCGGTGCTGTGCCTGGAAACCGGCGGCGTGCGCCTGCAGGAAGCCAATCTGGGCCTTGCCGCCATCGCCGATATTCACGCCGCGATTGTCGACCTGCGCCGCTACACCCCGGTAATCGGCATTGTCGCCGGTACCGTCGGCTGCTTCGGCGGGATGTCCATCGCCGCGGCGCTGTGCAGCTACCTGATTGTCACCCGTGAAGCGCGTCTGGGCCTCAACGGACCGCAGGTTATTGAACAGGAAGCGGGGATTGAAGAGTACGACTCCCGCGACCGTCCGTTTATCTGGAGCATGACCGGCGGCGAAATTCGCTACGCCAGCGGTCTGGTGGATGCCCTGGTGGGCGATGGCATCAACGCGGTGAAAAGCGCGATGAACGAAGCCATTGCCAAAGGCGTGCCCGCGCAGCATCGCAGCGACAAATATGAAGATTTCCTGACCCGTTTGACCCATTTCGATACCCGCCAGCAGGCGGATACCGCTCAGATCAAACAGCTATTCGCCCGGGAGGAGAAATAATGAACCAGTTCACAAACCGCGCCGCGCTGTGGCTAAACCAGCTGGCGCCGAACGCCCCGCTAATGACCGGTCTGTGCCCCTCGGTGCAGGTTGCCGATGCCGATTTTAACGGTGAAACCGCCCGTTTTATCGCCGTGGTGCCGGATGCTAATAACCATTATCCACGCGCCGCTCAGGGTGAAGTCGGCCTGCTCGAAGGCTGGACGCTGGCCAAAGTGGTCAACGAAACCATCGACGCCGATGCCGATAACGCGGTGAAGCGCCCGATTATCGCGGTTATCGATGTCCCCAGCCAGGCCTATGGCCGTCGCGAAGAAGCGTTCGGTATTCATCAGGCGCTGGCGGGCGCCGCGGGCGCCTACGCCAAGGCGCGGCTTGCCGGACATCCGGTGATTGGCCTGATCGTCGGCAAAGCGATGTCCGGGGCGTTTCTCGCCCATGGCTACCAGGCCAATCGTCTGATCGCCTTTAACGACGCCGGGGTACTGGTGCATGCGATGGGTAAAGAGTCCGCCGCGCGGATCACCCTGCGCACCGTTGAGGCGCTGGAGAAACTGGCGGCAACCATCCCTCCGATGGCCTATGACGTCAGCAACTACGCAACGCTCGGCCTGCTCTCCGCCCTGCTGGATATCAGCAATCCTGACGCGCCGGACGCCCGCGATCTGACGCTGGTCACCGACACCCTGCGCGACGCCATCGCTGACGCCCGCCGGGATGTCTCGCTGAAGTGCCGCCTTGGCGCGGAGAACCGCCGTAGTTCCCAACAGGTGCGCGATCGCATGCGCGCCAGCTGGTAGTCAGTCCCTAAGTAGAAGAAAACCTGCCGGAAGCGGCCGCCCGGGGCGCCATCGCGCGCCCCGGAAATAAACCGCTTTTAGAAATTATAACAATCGCGCCAGTACTCTATTTTCATTTACAGGTGATTTATGACTTATGTGATTATTCATGCCCTCGCGCCGATTTTTGTCACCATGCTGCTGGGCTTCTGGGCCGGCAAGGCCAAAATGGTCGATAACAAAAACGTCTCTTTACTCAACATCTTCGTGATGGACTTCGCCCTGCCCGCCACGCTGTTCAGCGCCACGGTGCAAACGCCGTGGAGCGGTATTGTCGCGCAATCGCCGCTGGTGCTGGTGCTGACCGGGGCGATGTGGATTACCTATGCGGCCATCTACTTCCTCGCGACCCGCGTCTTCAAGCGCTCGCCGCAGGATGCCGCCGTGCTGACCCTGACCGTCGCGCTGCCTAACTACGCCGCGCTTGGCCTGCCGATTCTGGGCAGCGTGCTCGGCGAAGGCGCCTCCACCTCCCTCTCCGTCGCCGTTTCCATCGCCTGCGGATCGGTACTGATGACGCCGTTCTGCCTGCTGATTCTGGAACGTGAAAAAGCGCTCGCCGCCGGAGAGAACAGCGGCTCGACGCTGGCAATGCTGCCGGTTCTGATGTGGCGTTCGGTGAAAAAACCGATTGTCTGGGGTCCGCTGCTGGGGGTCGTGCTTTCAGCCATCGGTATCAAAATGCCGGATCTGCTGCTGGCCTCTATCAAACCGCTGGGCCTGGCGGCGACCGCCGCCGCGCTGTTCCTGACCGGGGTGATTCTGTCGGCGCGTAAGCTGCAGCTCAATGCGCTGATTGCCACTTCCACTATTGTCAAACTGCTGGTGCAGCCGTTTATCGCCTGGGGTCTGGTGATGCTGCTGGGGCTGCACGGCTCTATCGCCATTACCGCCATTCTGATGATTGCGCTGGCGGCCGGTTTCTTTGGCGTGGTCTTCGGCAACCGCTTTGGCGTGCAGTCGCCGGATGCGGAAGCGGTGCTGCTGTTAAGCTCGGTTCTGTGTATTCTGTCGCTGCCGCTGTTTATCACCTTAACGTCAGGAATCTAACGATGTCATCAACGCCGCGTCCTCATGATTTAGTCTGGTTGAATAATGCCGCCGCGCTGGAGGCGATTGAGGAGTCCTGGGTCGCGCAGCACTGGCGTATTAGCCTGCCGGTGGTGGTACGACGCGACGTTGATGCTAACGCCCGCATTCCGGTGGGCGTACGGGGGATGAAGCGCGATCAGCGGGCCGCAGCCTGGGTACAGAGGGAAAATATCGTCCGTACCGTCAGCCCGGAAACCCTCGCCGATCGCCAACAGCTCCTGCGCTCGCCGTTTGTCTCCCAGCCGCCGGTACAGGCGGCGATATCACTGACCTTACACCCCTGGCCGTGGCGCTGGGGCATTACCGGCAGCACCGGCTACGCGCTGGCCACCGAGATTCCGGTGCTTCACGCCGCCAGCGATCTCGATCTGCTGATCCGCGCGCCGCAGCCGATCGCACGCGAAGCGCTGCTCGCCTGGCAGTCCCGCGTCGCGCAGCTGCCCTGCCGGGCGGATACCCAGGTCGAAACGCCCGCAGGGGCTTTCGCGCTAAATGAGTGGCTGCGCGATGGCCGCGTCCTGCTGAAAACGTCCCGCGGCGCGCGCCTGACCGCTGCGCCGTGGAACAGGGAGGAAGCATGAAAATTCTCTTTACCTTTCCCGGTCAGGGAAACCAGCGGCCGGATATGCTCGCCGCGCTTCCCGACCGCCAGAATATCCTCGCTGAAGCGCGAACCGTGCTCGGCGATGAAGTAGACCATTTAGATACCGCCGCCGCGTTAAAACATACCCGTGCGGTGCAGCTGTGCCTGCTGATCGCAGGCACAGCCTGGGCGCGGGAGCTGCAGCGTCAGGGAGTAAATCCGGACATGGTCAGCGGCCTGTCGATAGGGGCTTTCCCGGCGGCGGTGATGGCCGGCGCGCTGGATTTCACCGACGCCCTGCGGCTGGTGGCGCTGCGCGGCGATTTAATGGAGCAGGCTTATCCTCACGGCTACGGGCTGACGGCGATTATGGGCCTGACGCTCGACCGCGTGGAAAAGCTGATTGCCGACAGCGACCTCTATATTGCCAACCTGAACGCGGAAACGCAGATTGTCATTGCCGGACGCGACGACGAGATGGCCCGCGTGGCCCGGCTGGCGCTGGCGGCTGGCGCCGGTAAAGCACAGCGGCTGGCGGTCAGCGTACCTTCCCACTGCGCGCTGCTGGATGAACCGGCGGCTAAGCTGGCAAAAGCGTTCACTGACGTCACGCTGCAGCGCCCGCGCTGCGCCTATCTGAGCGGCTCCACGGCGCGCGTTTTATGGGACCCGTTAAGCATTGCCGACGATTTGGCGCGGAATATGGCGCGAACCGTGCGCTGGCAGGAAGCGATGATCGCCGCTGATGAACGGGACGCGCGGCTGGCGATCGAGATGCCGCCCGGCGGCGTGCTGACCTGTCTCACCCGCCAGGCGGGCTGGCAGGGGGAGTGTATTGCGCTGGAGCGCAGCGGTATCGACGTTGCCCGTCACCTGGCGAACCGGCTTAACGGCTGAGGCTGCGGGCGTACATCCGCCCTTCTGCCGCCAGCGCCAGCAGGTCGGCGTCGCGCTCGCGATGGTGTGAGTAGACAATGGAGATCAGCTGGCGCATCTGATACGGCTCCGCCAGCTTCAGCAGCTGTACGTCGTTTTCATACACCTTTTTCATTCGTCCCGGCAGCAGCGCAAAGCCTACGCCCGCCTGCACCAGGCTAATCATCGAAAAGATATCGTTAACCCGGGTGACGATTTCAGGCTCGAATCCGGCCACCTGGAAGGCGTCCTGAAATCCGGCATAGGTGGCAAACCCTTCCGCCAGCGAAACAAACTTGCGCCTGGCGTAATCGCGCAGCTCGGCGGGAGCGGTGGTATCCAGCTGTTCCGTCGCCGGGGCGGCGAGGAAGATATCGTCCTCAAACAGCGGGACCACATCAAAAGCCGAATTATTGAATTCACCTTCGTTGGTGGCGATCAGGATCGCATCAAGCGCGTCATCTTCCAGCATATCCAGCAGCATCTGATTGGAGCCCATGGTGAGATCCAGCTCCAGCTCCGGCCGACGCAGCTTCATGCCCATAATAATGCGCGGCACGGTTTCAAGGGTCAGGGAGTAAAGCGTGCCGATGCGCAGCCGCCCCTGCCCGACGCCGGCTACTTTACGCGTCGCTTCCAGGCCGCGGGTCATCAGGCTCATAACGTCCTGACAGTACTCCAGCAGCGTCCACGCCGCCGGGAGCGGCAGCAGGTTGCGCCCTTTATGAATAAACAGCGGGCAGCCGACGCCCTCTTCCAGCGTATGCAGCGCCCGGTGGACGCTGACGCCGCTCAGCTGCATGGCCTCAGCGGTTCTGGCGATGTTCCCTTTCGCCATAAACATCATAAATACCGACAGCTTGCGGAAGGTGATGTCCTGATTAATGTCGTCTTTCATTGCCCTGGGCTCCGCGTTTCGGTCTTCATTAGCATTTTCTTTCGTGATTTCAAGACAGTATAACCACAATTAACGAATGAAGGATTAGCCGGAAGGGGGATATCAGCGCGGGGGGAGAGATTAGAGCAATGTCACGTTTTCGCCGGGGCAGCGAAGAGAGGCCAGTAGGCCCGGTGAAGCGTCAGCCGCCACCGGGCAATGTCAACGACGTGGGCTTACAGCGCCATATCGTGCTGCGGCGACGTTTCCGCCTTCGGCTCTGCCGGTTTGGCGGTCATCACCGGCGCGGTGGCGTTCATCTCAATCACCGGCGGTTTGGTCAGCTGCAGCGCCGCCGCGGTATCATCCCAAACCTGCTGGGTCAGCGCGACGTTGCCGTTCAGCTTCTGGCCGTAGCTCGGGACGATATCGTGAATACGGCGCTGCCATTCCGCTGAATGGAACTGCTCAGGGAACATCTGCTTAAGAACGTTCAGGGTAATCGGCGCGGCGGTAGAAGCCCCCGGCGAAGCGCCCAGCAGCGCGGAGAGGGTTTTCTGCTGATCGACCACCACTTCGGTACCCAGCTTCAGTACGCCGCCCTTCTCTGCATCTTTTTTGATGATCTGCACGCGCTGACCGGCCTGGATCAGCTTCCAGTCCTCTTTACGCGCGCCAGGATAATACTCTTTCAGCGCCGCAAAACGGTCGTCGTCGCTCAGCATCACCTGGCTGATGAGGTATTTCACCAGATCGAAGTTGTCCAGACCTACGTGGGTCATCGGCAGGACGTTATCGGTGGTGGTGGTGCTAAGCAGGTCGAAGAACGAACCGTTTTTCAGGAATTTCGTCGAGAAGGTGGCGAATGGCCCAAACAGCACCACGCGCTTGCCGTCGAGGAAACGGGCATCAAGATGCGGGACCGACATCGGCGGTGCGCCTACAGAGGCCTGACCGTAAACTTTTTGCTGGTGCGCATTGGTCACCGCCGGGTTTTCGGTCATCAGGAAAGAGCCGCCTACCGGGAAACCCGCATAGTTATCCGCTTCCGGAATACCGGTTTTTTGCAGTAATTTCAGCGCGCCGCCGCCGGCGCCGATAAATACGTATTTCGCATCGATCGCCTGCTCTTCACCGCTATTAACGTTTTTAATCGTCACGTGCCATGAATTATCGGCATTGCGTTTAAAATCGGTGACTTCTGAAGAGGTCTGCAGCGTGAAGTTATTATTTTTCTTCAGGCTACCGATCAGCTGGCGGGTTATTTCCCCATAGTTAACGTCGGTACCCACCGGAGTCCAGGTTGCCGCAACGCGCTGCTGCGGATCGCGCCCTTCCATCACCAGCGGCGCCCACTGTTTTATTTGCGCGTGATCGGTAGAGAATTTCATCCCCTGGAATAAGGTCGTTTGCTGCAGCGCGGCGTAGCGTTTTTGCAGATAATCAACGTTATCTCCCCAGACGAAACTCATGTGCGGCGTGGAGTTAATAAAAGAGTGCGGATCGTGCAAAATGCCGCGTTTGACCTGCGCCGTCCAGAACTGGCGGGAGATCATAAACTGTTCGTTAATATCCAGCGCTTTGCTGACGTCGATGGTGCCGTCCGGGCGTTCCGGCGTATAGTTCAGCTCCATATTCGCGGAGTGCCCGGTACCGGCGTTGTTCCAGCCGTTAGAGGACTCCAGCGCGACGCCATCCAGCTTCTCAACCATCACCTGTTTCCAGTCCGGCTGTAATTCCTGCAGCCAGGTCCCCAGCGACGCGCTCATAATACCGCCGCCAATCAGCAGGAAATCGGTTTTTTTCGAGGTATCGTCATTTGCGAAGGTCGCCGAGCTGACGAACATCGCTAATGCGGTCATAGATATAATCGTATTTTTAATTGCAGGCATAATAGAAATATCACATAGCACAAGTGTAATAAGAGCGTGCATATTAACGCACTTTTACTTTATTTTAAAATATCATTTACACATCCGCACACATAGCTAATTATTGTTAACCTGGTTTTTTAACTTAAAAAAGTAAATCCCTCGCCAGCAGCAATAAATACGCCTTGCGATGGCCATTTTCAGAAGGGGAATTAAACCCGGGTAAGCGGATGAAGAGTATGGAATAACGATGCTGTGTATGACCAGATTATTTTGCGTTATCCGGCGCGTATTGTGGAAATACGCGCCGTCGGGTTAAGTTCAGGCAACCGTCTGCGCCGCGCGTAGCGCAATCCGCAGATGATCGTTATGCTCTGCCAGCAGCTCGCGCGCCTGCCAGGCATCCAGCCCGCTGAGGAGCATGAGTATTGCCGTCCGGCAGTGCTGATTGCAGCTGGCCAGCGCGGCTTTGGCCTCGCTGCGCGAGCCCCCCGTCGCCGCCATCACGATCGCTATCTGCCGCTCGGCCTCGTGCGGCGTATTGGCCTGCAGATCGACGCGCAGGTTTTCATAAACCCGTCCTTCGCGAATCGCCAGCCCGGTGGTCAGCATCGTCAGGATCTGCCGCTGCGCGATGCGCGCTTTCGGATTCCCGAAACCCGCCACCGCTTCCGGCCCGGTTTGCGGGGCGATAATGATATCCGCCAGCTGCGCGGCTTCACTGGTGGGCTGCTGCGTCACAACCGCAATCGGCGCCCCCAGCGACCAGGCGTGGCGCATCGCGCCCCAGACCCACGGCGTTTTGCCGCTAACCGTCAGCGCCAGCAGCATATCCTGGTTGCTGAATCGTAGAGCCTCAAGTTCGAAAGCCCCAAGATCGTAATGACTCGCGGCGGTTTCCATCTCCTGCCGCGCGGCGGTCGCTCCTCCGGCGATAAGGGCGACAAGCGAATGTTTTCCCTCCGGGGTAAATTCATTCACCGCCTGCGCGGCGGCTTGACCCGATGCCCCGGCCCCCACAATCACCAGCCGCCCTCCCCGGCTGAGCGTCGCCGTCGCGTTATCCATTAGGCGCGCGATCGCCGGCAAACAGGCCTCAACGGCATCGGCAATCCGCTTATCATCCTTATGCAGCAGCGTCAGCATATCGAGGGTGGCAAGACTATCAATATGGGTGGTTTCAGGGTGGCGTCGTTCCATCATTGAAGCGGTTGGCTTACTGCTCATAAAAACCTCCATTTAAACGCGAAAGAACCTTCCGGGACGAAAGCGCAGGCCTGAGGCAAACCCTTTCATTGACCATGGCTATTAATGGCAGTGTAAAGCTTAAGCGACGCGCTTTACCGCCACCGGAGTCACAGTTTTCATCCCCCTGAAGCCATTCAGCTGCCGATTGGTCGTTATCCAACCAGCGGCGCGTTCGGCGCGCCGAGGTTGCGAGGCGAGGCCAATGCGCTATTAGCGCAACGTCAGGCCGCCATCCACGACATACTGGCTACCGCTCACGAAGGACGCCGCGTCGGAAAGCAGAAACAGCGCCACATCAGCCGCTTCAGCCGCCGTCCCCTGGCGGTGAAGCGCCAGGCGGCTCACCACCGAGGCTTCAAATTCGCGGCGCACCTCGTCGCGCATAAAATGGCGAAATGGGGTGTCAATCGGGCCGGGAACCAGCGCGTTAACGCGGATATTTCGTTCCCCTAACGCCGAGGCCCAGCAGCGGGTTAACGAAATCAGCGCGCCTTTGGTCGCCGAATAGAGGCTTGCCGCCGCGGCCCCTTCATGAGCGGAAGTGGACGCCGTCACCACCACCGAGGCTCCCGCATTAAGCTTTCCGGCGAGCGCCGCCATCTGGAGAACCGGCCCGCGCACGTTGGTCGCCATCATGCGATCAAAGGCCGCGGCATCCACCTGCGACAGCTCCCCAACCGCTGCGTATCCGGCGTTGAGCCAGAGGCCATCAAGCCCGCCGGATGAATCGATCGCCTCGGCCAACGCCGCGCCGGTCAGCGGATCGCTGGCATCATTGTCAATGACCCGCGCCCGATCCGATAGCTGCCGGCGAAGAGACGCCAGCCGTCCGGGATCGCGCCCGGTGGCGATCACCCAACCGCCTTCGCTATCGATGCGCTTTGCCCCGGCAAGCCCGATTCCGCTTGTCGCACCGGTGATAAGAACTCTTTTTGCGCTAAATCTCGCCATGGTCATTGCCCCTCTCTGCGTAATCACATTTATCAGGATGGTAACCAGCGAAGAACCGTTTGATAATACCAGTATTATCAATATGACTGTTTGGGGTAATAGCCATAATGCGCGGAAGTGATTTTGCGGAATTAAGAGCCTTCGCGATGGTCGTTGAGCAAGGCAGTTTTACCCGGGCGGCGGCGCATCTCGGCGTCACGACCTCCACCTTAAGCGCAACCATCCGGCGTCTCGAGGAGCGCATCGGCGTACGTTTATTACACCGGACAACGCGCAGCGTCGCGCCGAGCGAGGCCGGCCAGCGCATGATGCAGCGGCTGGCTCCTGCGCTGGCGGCGCTGGAAGACGCGGTTACCGATGCCCGGACGGCCAGCGCGCCCGCGGGCCGCCTGCGCCTCAATGTGTCGCGCATCGCCGCGATTCATTATCTGGCGCCGCTGCTGGGCGGATTTATGCAACGCTATCCCAACATTGAGCTGGATATTGTTACCGACGATGCTTTAGTCGATATCGTTTCTTCCGGTTTTGACGCCGGAATTCGTCTCGGTGAAAAGCTCCATCAGGATATGGTTGCCGTCAGGCTGAGCGGCGACCTTGAAATGAAAGTCGTCGCCTCTCCGCACTATCTGGCGCAAGCGCCGCAGCCGCGAAAGCCGCAGGATTTGCTGCAGCACCCCTGTCTGACTTATCGCAGACCCAGCGACGGCAGCGTTTATCGTTGGGAGTTTCAGCGCGACGGCGAACGCTACGAGATTGCGGTCAAAGGGCCGATCGTCGTCGATGAACCGGCCATGCTCACGCCGTTAGCCCTCAAGGGTACCGGTATTGCCTATCAGTTTGCCCATCAGGTCGATCCCTGGCTGGAGACAGGCCAGCTAGTCCAGCTATTGAAAGAGTGGACCCCGGCATTTCCCGGGTTTTACGTTTACTACCCCAGCCGTAAGCAGATGGCATCGCCGCTGCGGGCGTTTATTGACTATCTGCTGGCCGTCGGCGGCAAATCGCGTCCGCCAGAATTGCCGTCTGGCTGATTTTGCTTTTATTACGCGGCTTTATGAAAACCGCGCATTCAGCGATAATACGCCTCTATCCGTTTTCTCCTGGGGTCGGTATGAATGAATTCGCGCAGCAGCCCGCGCGTAAACGCGCAATGAGCATGAAGCTGAGCACCGCCGTGACCTTAATGATCGGCAGCGTCATCGGTTCAGTACTGATTCTGGTCTATGCCCTGTGGTTTATGCAGATTAGCGGCGCCACCCGCGACGGCGTGAAAGATACGGCGCTGGCGGTGGCGCGGACGCTGGCCGACACCCCGGAAGTCAAGCGCGGCCTGACGCTGCCGCCGGACAGCGGCATTATTCAGCCGCTGGCGCTGGCCGTCACCCGGCGCAATGGCCTGCTGTTTGCCGTCGTCACCAATATGGACGGCATTCGCTACTCGCATCCCAATAGCCAGATTATCGGCAAACCTTTTATCGGCGATGACATCCGGCCCACGCTGGCGGGCAAAGAGAACGTTGCCGTCAACCACGGCGTGCTGGCTCCGGCGCTGCGCGTCTTCACCCCGGTGTTTGACGATAGCCGCCGGCAAATCGGCGTGGTGGCGATTGGCATTTCGCTGAGCAAAGTCGATACGCAGATCGCCGCCAGCCGCTGGGATGTGATTCTGACCGTGCTGTTCAGCGCGCTCGTGTGCGCCGTCGGTACATGGAGCCTGGTTCGCGGCCTGAAGCGCGTCCTGCTGGGCCTTGAGCCGCAGGAGATCTCAACGCAGTTCCAGCAGCGCCAGGCGATGCTGCACTCATTAAAAGAGGGCGTCGTGGCGGTGGATACGGACGGCAAGGTGACGCTGATTAACCCCGCCGCGCGCGACATTCTGTTTAACGGCCCCGGTAACGATATCGCGCAAACGCCGCTGCTGGCGGATTTGCAGGAAGTGCTGCAAACCGGCGAGCCGATTTACGATCGGGAGCTGGGCTGTAACGGTCTGCTGCTGATCAGCAACACGGTCCCCGTACGCGACGAGGATGACGTGGTCGGCGCCATCAGCACCTTCCGTGACAAAACCGAAGTCAGCCAGCTGCTGCAGCGGCTTGACGGGATGGTGAACTATGTGGACGCCCTGCGTACCACATCCCATGAATTTATGAATAAGCTGCACGTGATCCTCGGCCTGTTGAATATGAAAAGCTACGATAAGCTGGAAGAGTACGTGCTGCAGACCGCCCACACCTATCAGGCGGATATCGGCGAAATCCAGCACCGGATTAAATCACCGGTAGTGGCAGGCTTTTTGATCGGTAAAATTCAGCGCGCTAAGGAGCGGGGTTTTACCCTCACTCTCGCCGAAGAGAGCCTGGTGCCGGACTGCCCGAATGAAAAACAGGTCACCGTACTGGTTACGGTGCTGGGTAATTTAATCGAGAACGCGCTGGATGCCATGAGCGGCCAGGCCGAAGGCGAAGTCGGCCTGCTGCTGCATTACCAGAACGGCTGGTTAAGCGGCGAAGTCAGCGATGATGGTCCCGGTATCCCGGAAGCGTTTATCGATGATATTTTTAATAAAGGCTTCTCCACCAAAGGCGAAAACCGCGGCGTCGGGCTGTTTCTCGCCAGCCAGCAGCTTCGCGAACTGGGCGGATCGCTGGCCGTGGAATCCGAACCCGGCGTATTTACTCAATTTTTTGTTCATCTCCCGTGGGACAGTAAAAGGAAAAGTGCGTGATAAATGTATTAATTGTTGACGATGATGCCATGGTTGCCGAACTGAACCGCCTGTACGTGGGACGGGTCAGCGGCTTCCGCTGCAGCGGCACGGCGTCTACGTTGAGTAAAGCCAGGGAGATGATTAACGACAAGGATCTGGAGATAGACCTGGTGCTGCTGGATGTCTATATGCAGCAGGATAGCGGTCTGGATCTGCTGCCCGCCATTCGCGCGTCCGGACGGGCCATCGACGTGATTATGATTACTTCCGCCGCGGATGCCGCGACGGTTCAGGCCTCGATGCGCTACGGTGTGGTGGACTATCTGATCAAACCCTTCCAGTTTCCACGGTTTGAAGAGGCGCTCACCGCCTGGCGCGAAAAGCGTAAGCTGATGACCGGTCAACCCTATTATGAACAAGCGGATGTCGACCGGCTGCTGCACGGCGGCGTACCGGAAGCCGCTGACGCCCGCAAGTTGCCGAAAGGCCTGACGCCCCAGACGCTGCGCACCCTCTGTCAGTGGATTGATGCCCATCCGGACGTGGAGTTCTCCACCGACGAGCTGGCGGCAGCGGTAAATATATCCCGGGTTTCGTGCCGCAAATACCTGATTTGGCTGGCGCAAATTAATATTTTGTACACCAGTATCCACTACGGCGCCACGGGACGTCCGGTGTACCGCTACCACCTGATAGCGGAACAGTACGGCCTGCTTAAGCAGTACAGCCAGTAAGCCGGTAGCCGTCATCCAGCAGCTGAAAGCGGAAACGACGCTGTGAAGAGAGGATAACGTCGCGATTTTTAGTGACGAAAATCGCTTCGATATCCTCGCGCTGGCGCAGCGCCGCGCAGCCTTTCTCTACGCCAAGACCGTAGATCAGGGTGGTCCAGATATCACCGTCCAGCGAGTCGGCGGAAATAATCGTTACGCTCTCCAGCTCGTTATCCAGCGGGTAGCCGCTGCGCGGGTCGAGAATATGGTGCCAGCGTTTGCCGTCCTGCTCGAAGTAGCGTTCGTAAATGCCCGAGGTCACCACCGATTGCCCCGCCACCGCAATGCTGCCAATCAGCGCATCCGCCGCTGAGTACGGTTTTTTCAGCCCGATTGACCATTCGCCCAGGGTATGGACATTGCCGCCGAGATTAATCAGCGCGGCGTTCACGCCCTGCTGCCGCAAATAGTCGCGCACCCGGTCGGCGATATAGCCTTTCGCGATGGCACCAAGATCGATCTCCATTCCCGTCCGCGCAAGGTAGACGCTGCTGGCGGCGTCATCGAGGATCACATCCTGCGCACGCGTTAACGTCAGGCGAGCGGCAATATCCTGCGGGGCGGGCACGCTCTGGCCCTGAAAACCAACGCGCCACAGCTTCACCAGCGGGCCGATCGCCAGGTTAAACGCGCTGTCCCGCACCATGCTGGCGGCTTTGGCGCATTTAATCAGCGCATACACCGGGCGGCTCACCGTCACCGGATGGCGCCCGGCGGCATGGTTGATATCCATCACCTGGGAGTGCGCGCGGTTAACGGTGAAAAGATCTTCATAGCCTTTAATCAGCTGAAAGACGCGGGAGGCGAGCGGTTCATCATGAACGTAGAGCTTGAGGAGAATGGGCGAACCCATCAGTACGGCGGAGTAGCTGTAGACGCGGTTGTCGGACATATCGCACTCCTCAGAGAGATAAGAAGCCGGGCCGTCTATTTGCCAGCCCGGCGGGTGTCGCTGACGCTTAACCTCTGGCGCGTTTCGCCGCCTGATGGCCCGCGAGGGTCCCGAAGATAATGATATCGGCCACCGCGTTACCGCCGATGCGGTTACCGCCGTGAATGCCGCCAACCACTTCGCCCGCGGCAAAAGCGCCCGCAATCACCTGATGACCGGCATTCAGCACCGCGGTATCGGTGTTAATGGTCACGCCGCCCATCGTGTGGTGAACCCCCGGGGCGATACGAATCGCATGGTAAGGGCCTTCATTGATCGGCGCACGCAGCGCGGTGGTACGACCAAAGTCATCGTCATGCTGTTTTTCAACAAAGCCGTTGTAGCGTTCCAGCGTATTGAGAAAAGCATGGTAATCCATCCCCAGTTTCTCCGCCAGCTGACGCGGCGAGCTGGCGCTGGTGACGAAACCTTTAGCGATGTACTCATCGGCGGCTTTGTTTTTCGCCCGGACGTGCTCGTCAAAGACGATATAGGCGAAGTGCTCAGGCAGCGCGATAATCGCGGCAGAAACCTTATCGCGGGTCTCCATTTCGTTGAAGAAGCGGTTGCCCTGCGGGTTCACCAGTATCGCCCCGCCGCCGCGAATCGACTCGGAAATCAGGTACGAGGTTTGCTGCTCGACGGTCGGGTGAATCTGAATTTCACCCATATCCACGGTGCCCGCGCCGATGCGTTCAAGCAGCGCGATACCGCCGCCGGTCGCCCCTTTATGGTTGGTGGTCACAAAGCCCGCCAGATCCGGGCGGTATTTCACCACCATCGCGCTGTTGGCGCTGAAGCCGCCGGTAGCCACCACGATGCTCTTCGTCTGTACCACTACGGATTCGTTTTCATCGGTGAGCAGGCGCACGCCGCTCACCTCATCGTCGGTCATCAGGATCTCTTCCACCGACGTATCCAGCAGGACATCGATACCGCGTTTGGTGATGTTACGCACCAGGCCGCTGATCAGGTAGCCGCCGACCGCCGACCCGTCGCGCGGACGGTGGGTGCGGTCGATGCTCATCCCGCCGGTAGTGGTGATATCGTTAAGCATAATACCGCGACGCGCCAGCCACTCAATGGCTTCCGGCGCATTCTCCACGAAGCGGCGCAGCAGCTGCGGGTCGTTTTTGTTCTTACCGCCTTTCAGCGTTTCCTGGTAAAACAGCTCTTTGCTGTCTTCAATACCTTTCACGCGCTGGAAGCGGGTCTCTGCGGCGTTCATCCCGGCAGAAGCTTTAATGGTGTTACCGCCGATGGTCGGCATTTTTTCAACGATCAGAACGCTCGCGCCTTCATCGTGCGCCTGAATTGCGGCCGCCAGACCAGCTCCGCCGCTGCCGACCACCACCACATCGTAGCTTTTCGGCGCCGCATCGCCCGCGCCCTCTTCGGCGGCCAGCGCTTTACTGGACTTCAGCATCGCTTTGGAAACCGCCTTTTTCACCGCTTCGCTCTGGCTGGTTGCGCCGGAAATCGCATCCACGTGCGGGGTGTTGGCGCTGAGGATCCGCTCGCGGATCTCTTCAAAGCTGGTGGTGAACTCGACGGTCTGTACCGGGCTTGCCGCCAGTGCGATATCGGCAATGCGGTCGTTTTCCAGGCTGACGTTGATCACCAGCTCGTTAGCGTCGTCCTGAACGGTTTCGACGAACATCCCCGGTTTGAATTTGGCGTCGCCCATGCTCATATCGCGGATCATCGCTTCCACCAGCGAGAAGCGCCACAGCGGTTCCGGGATGTTCAGCGCTTCGCGCTGGGTGCTGTCAATAAACAGCTCCAGCTCTTCGCCGGCGGCAATGCGCGCCGTCCAGTCAGGATACGCGATACAGGCGCGGCCCACCGCCATCAGGTCGTAGCCGTGATCCAGGCCCTGCTCGGCATCGGCCGCGTTCACTACCCCGCCCACGCCCATCACCGGCACCTGAGCCAGGGTTTCGGAGCGCATGGCGCAATATTTTTCAATCAGCGGCGTGGGATCGGTGGTATCGACAATCGAGGGTCGCAGCGTGGCGCCAACCGAGAAGTGGAGATAGTCGACGCCGCGGGCGGCCAGCTTTTCCAGCAGATACATGGTGTCAGCAAAACGGATACCGGGGACTTCCATCTCTTCCGGGGAGAACCGGTAGCCGATAATGAAGGCATCATCGGCGTACTGGCGGGCCATTTTGTGGGTGATGTCCAGTACCGCCAGCGGGAATTTGGCGCGATTATCGCGGCTGCCGCCCCATTCATCGTCGCGCTGGTTAGAGTTTGGCGAATAAAACTGCTGGATCAGATAGGTGTTCGCGCCGTGAATCTCGACGCCGTCGAAACCGGCCTGAATGGCGCGGCGTACGCCTTCGCCAAACTTCGCGATCATGCCCTCGACTTCAGCGCCGCTCAGCGCGCGGGGGGTTGCTGCGCCATCGCGCGGCGCGGCAATCGCGCTCGGGGCCACCGGCTGGCGTCCGCCGATAAGCTGCGGGTCGACCATCCGGCCGCCGTGGTAGATCTGCAGAATCGCTTTTGACCCTTCCGCCTTGATGGCGGCGGCAATTTTCGCCAGGCCAGCCACTTTTTCATCATTATCGATACCGATGGCGCCGGGGAACGCCAGACCGTAGTCATCAATAAAGCAGCATTCAACGATAATGGTGCCGATACTGCCTGCGCGAGCGCGGTAGTACTCAACCAGTTCGCTGGTCACGGTACCGTCAAAATAACCGGTGCAGGTGGTCATCGGCGCCATTAACAGGCGGTTTTTAAGCTCAGTACCGTTCGGTAAAGTAAAAGGACGCAAAATTCGTGGATGACTGGTCATAATGACGCTCCAGATTTTAAATATTGAAAATTGAGAATTGGGTGACGGAATTGTTTTTGTTTGTATTTGGTAATCCCTTAAGTCATGCCAATAATATAGCGCTTTTTTTAGTTACCAAAATAATTACGTTAGTTAAAAAACTATTTAATACCAACAATAACATCGATACCTCCTTTGTATTATTAATTAAATATAATTCGTTCACATAGTGGATATAGCCAATAACAAATCTGAAACCATTTTTAACATGTACCGCCAGGAGGATATCAATATAAAACGATAAAATTCAATAAGATAAATACATTATCAGTTCATGGAATCATTCGTGATTTAACATTAAGCCAAATTTCAGACAAATAAACACCTCACTAAACAGGGTTATCCGCAATAATAAAAAAGTGGCTAACAACCCGCTTTTTTTGATCTAAATCAATTGCAACGGCGCATGAAAGCGCAATATATAAATAACCCAATATTTTAATTTAACGCCCAACGAAGCGCGTTAAATAATGGTCAGCGCAATAACCAAAATCGACAATTAATAATTAAAGAAAGTTTTGCAACTAAAGAAATCGAGCGGTTAAGCGATGACCAAACCCTATTTTTAACTACTTGCAGATACTCATTATGAAAGAGAAAAAGACAACCATACCGCCTGCCGGTGCAGCAACAAATGCTGCTTATAAACGTCTGCTGATGATGGCGATGCCCATTATCGTTGCCGTCTTACTCTTATTCGTCCCGGTGCCCGACGGCCTTCCCCCTTACGCCTGGCACTACTTTGCCATTTTTGTCGGCGTGATCGTCGGTCTGATCTTCGAACCGCTGCCCGGCGCGGTCATCGGTATTACCGGCGTGGTGGTGATTGCGCTGTGCAGCCAGTGGCTGCTGTTCAGCCCTGAACAGCTGGCCGCGCCAGGGTTCAAGCTTGCCGGCGCCTCCTTTAAATGGGCGGTGAGCGGTTTCGGTAACTCCACCGTCTGGCTTATCTTCGGCGCCTTTATGTTTGCCGCCGGCTACGATAAGACCCAGTTTGGCCGCCGTCTGGCGCTTATTCTGGTGAAGTATCTCGGCCGCCGCAGCCTGACGCTGGGCTACGCCATTACCTTCGCCGACCTGCTGCTGGCGCCGTTTACCCCCTCCAACACCGCGCGCAGCGGGGGGACTATCTACCCGATTATCGCTAACCTGCCGCCGCTGTACGGCTCTAAGCCTAACGACCCGAGCGCGCGCCGTATCGGCTCCTACCTGATGTGGGTGGCCATTACCGCCGCCTGTATCACCAGCTCGATGTTTCTCTCCGCACTGGCGCCGAACCTGCTGGCGCTGGCGCTGGTGAAAAGCATCGTCGGCATTAATATCTCCTGGGGCACCTGGTTTATCGCCTTCCTGCCGCTGGGTATCCTGCTGATTCTGGCAATGCCGCTGCTGGCCTACTGGTTCTACCCGCCGGAAGTGAAAGTCAACGATGAAGTGCCGCTGTGGGCCGCCCGCGAGCTGGAAAAACTTGGCCGCCTGTCGCGCAATGAAATTCTGCTGCTGGTCTTCGTCTGCTTTGCGCTGATGATGTGGATCTTCGCCGCCGAATGGATTGAACCGGCGCTGGCCGCCCTGCTGGTTATCGTGCTGATGCTGTGGACCGGCGTACTTTCGTGGAACGATATCACCAGCAACAAAGCGGCGTGGAATACCTTTGCCTGGTTCGCGACCCTGGTGGCGCTGGCCGACGGCCTCTCCTCCACCGGTTTTATCGCCTGGCTGGGTAAAGAAGGCGGCGCGCTGATGAGCGGCATCTCCCCGGGCGTCGCGACCGTCGTCCTGCTGCTGGCGTTCTATCTGCTGCACTACTTGTTCGCCAGCACCACCGCACACACCACCGCGCTGCTGCCGGCCATGCTGACTATCGCCTCCACCATTCCGGGGATGAATATGCAGGTGTTCGTACTGCTGATGGTGACCTCGCTCGGCGTGATGGGGATTATCACCCCCTACGGTACCGGCCCCAGCCCAATCTACTACGGCAGCGGCTATCTGCCGACCAAAGACTACTGGCGTCTCGGCACCATTTTCGGCGCCATCTTCCTGGCCGCCCTGCTGCTGATTGGCTATCCGTGGATGTCCATGATGTTCTGATTCATAACCGTCGGGCCGAACCCGGCGGTTTTACTCTTAGGGAGCAAAGCAATGTCGACTAAACCATTTGTCTATCAGGAAGCCTTTCCGCTAGCAAAAGATCAGACTGAATACTATCTGCTGAGCAAAGAGCACGTGTCCGTGGCCGAATTTGAAGGCCAGGAGATCCTCAAAGTAGACCCTCAGGCCCTCACCCTTCTGGCACAACAGGCCTTTCACGATGCGGCGTTTATGCTGCGCGTTTCCCACCAAAAACAGGTCGCGCAGATCCTTCTCGACCCTGAAGCCAGCGATAACGATAAGTACGTGGCGCTGCAGTTCCTGCGCAACTCTGAAATCGCGGCCAAAGGCGTGCTGCCCACCTGCCAGGATACCGGCACGGCGATTATTATGGGTAAGAAAGGCCAGCGCGTGTGGACCGGCGGCGGTGATGAAGCGGCCCTCGCCCGCGGCGTCTATAACACCTATACCGAGGATAACCTGCGCTATTCGCAGAACGCCGCGCTGGATATGTACAAAGAGGTCAACACCGGGACTAACCTGCCTGCGCAAATCGACCTCTACAGCGTCGACGGCGATGAATATAAATTCCTCTGTATGGCCAAAGGGGGCGGCTCGGCCAACAAAACCTATCTGTATCAGGAAACCAAAGCGTTAATCACTCCGGCGAAGCTGAAAAACTATCTCGTTGAGAAGATGCGCACGCTCGGTACCGCCGCCTGCCCGCCGTACCATATCGCCTTTGTGATTGGCGGTACCTCGGCAGAAGCGACGCTAAAAACGGTGAAGCTGGCCTCTACCCACTATTACGACGAACTGCCGACCGAAGGCAACGAACACGGCCAGGCCTTCCGCGATATTCAGCTGGAGCAGGAACTGCTGGTGGAGGCGCAAAACCTCGGTCTCGGCGCGCAGTTCGGCGGCAAATACTTCGCCCACGATATCCGCGTCATCCGCCTGCCGCGCCACGGCGCCTCCTGCCCGGTGGGCATGGGCGTCTCCTGTTCGGCTGATCGCAATATCAAAGCCAAAATCAACCGCCACGGTATCTGGATTGAGAAACTGGAGAGCAACCCGGGTCAGTATATTCCCGAACATCTGCGCCAGCAGGGCGAAGGCAAGGTCGTCAGCATCGATCTTAATCAGCCGATGAGCGAGATTCTGGCCCAGCTTTCCGCCCATCCGGTCTCGACGCGTCTGACGCTCAACGGCACCATTATTGTGGCCCGCGATATCGCCCACGCGAAGCTGAAAGAGCTTATCGATAACGGTGAGGAACTGCCGCAGTACGTCAAAGATCACCCGATCTACTACGCCGGCCCGGCGAAAACCCCGGAAGGCTATGCGTCCGGCTCCCTTGGCCCGACCACCGCAGGCCGCATGGACTCTTACGTCGACCTGCTGCAATCCCACGGCGCAAGCATGGTGATGCTGGCCAAAGGCAACCGCAGCCAGCAGGTCACCGATGCCTGTCATAAACACGGCGGTTTTTACCTCGGCAGCATCGGCGGTCCGGCGGCGGTGCTGGCGCAGCAGAGCATCAAGAGCCTGGAGTGCGTGGCCTATCCTGAACTGGGGATGGAAGCCATCTGGAAAATCGAAGTGGAAAACTTCCCGGCGTTTATTCTGGTGGATGACAAAGGCAATGACTTCTTCCAGCAGATCCAGAATAAGCAGTGCGCAGGCTGTTCGCAGCAAAGAGGATGATATTACCCGCCCCTGGCGGCGGGTAACCGTCGAAGGCCGTCGCATGACGGCCTGAGATGAGCGACAAACCTGCCTGGCGGCTAAACGGCATCCATCTCTTCAAATACCTGCTGCGCCAGATGCATCGTGGCGTTGGCGGCGGGCAGGCCGCAGTAGAGCGCGGAGTGCATAATCAGCTCTTTCAGCTCATCGCGGGTGACGCCGTTATTAAACGCCGCGCGCAGATGCATTTTCAGCTCTGCTTCGCGGTTCAGCGCAATCAGCATGGCGATAGTGATCATGCTGCGGGTATGATGATCGAGCCCCGGCCGGGCCCAGGTCTCTCCCCAGGCGTAGCGGGTAATAAAATCCTGGAACTCTTCATTAAGCGGCGTCAGCTTTTGCAGCGTCTTATCGACGTGAGCATCGCCGAGCACCTTCCTCCGGACCTCCATTCCCCGCTGATACCGCTGTTTATCGTCCATGCTTTTCCCCCTGAACAAAACCCAGCAGCGCCGAGCTGAACGCCTGCGGCGCTTCGATATTCGATAAATGCGAAGCCGCCAGCACGACGACTTCAGAGACCGGGATCTGCTGATGCAGGAAGTTGGCGTCCGCCACCGTTGTGACAGGGTCACTTTCTCCGGCGACGATCAGCACCGGAATCGCGATCTGCGCGACCTCTCCACGCAGATCGGCGGCGGCCAGCGCTTCGCAGCAGGCCGCATAGCCTTCAGCATCGATATGGGTCAGCTGGTGACACAATGCTTCCACCACTTCCGGCGTCTTCTGGCGAAATGCGTGGGTAAACCAGCGGTCCGCGGCGCCTGCGGCGACCACTGCCATCCCTTCCTGACGCACCGTGCGGGCACGCGACAGCCAGCCGGCCTGGTCGCCAATACGCGCAGCGGTGTTGGCAACGACCAGCCCCTGAAAACGTTCAGGGGCAAAGCGCCCCAGCCACAGGCCGGTCAGGCCGCCCATTGAAATCCCGCAGAACCAGGCTTTAGCGATATTAAGATGATCGAGCAGCGCAATCACATCTTCGCCGAGCTGCGCCAGCGTCACTTTACCGTTTTTACGGGTGGCGCCATGGCCGTGGGTATCGTAGCGCAGCACGCGAAAATGCTGCGTTAACGCCTCAAGCTGCGGCTGCCACATCGCCCGGGTAGTGCCCAGCGAGTTAGAGAGAACGATGACCGGCGCGTCTTGCGGCCCATCTATCTGATAATCAACATTCATAACGTTGCTCCTTATAGCGCGCCACAACCTGGCGCACGAAGAGTGCTGAGCTGCCGGTCGCCGTTGTCGGGTCCAGCAGTTGGGTTAAGCGGCTGGCGGAGAGATGCTCGCTCACCAGCGGATCGGTTTCCAGCACGCTTAACAGCGAACGTGACGCATCCAGCGCCTGGCGACACAGCGCCTCAACCCGGTGATGAGCCTCGGCTTTGCCGACAAACTCCGCCAGCGCCAGGGTGACGGCCTCGGCCATAATCAGGCCATGGGTGATATCGAGGTCGGCGCGCATCTTATGCGGGAAGACCTGCATGTCGCGGACCAGCGTTTCGCTCTGCGCCAGCGCGCCGCCGGCGAGGGTTATCAGCTCCGGCAGCGTTTCCCACTCCGCCTGCCAGCCTCCCAGCGCCCGCTCGTGCTGCTGGATCTGCCCGGCATAGAGCGTTGCCACCAGCCCGGGCGTACGCTGGGCGGCGGTCAAAATAGCGGCGCAGGAGATGGGATTGCGTTTGTGCGGCATGGTAGACGATCCGCCGCGTCCCTCGGCGACCGGTTCACCCACCTCTGCAACCTCGGTTTGCATCAGCAGAGAAAAATCATTGGCGAATTTACCCAGCGTGCCGCAGACGCCCGCGTACCATGCCCCCACCTCCAGCAGCCGGTCGCGCTGGCTGTGCCACGGCGCGTCCGGAAGCTGCAGGTCGAGGGTTTTCGCCAGCGCGCCGGCGATCCGCGGCGCCTGCGTTTTAAGGGAATCGAGGGTGCCCGCCGCGCCGCCAAACTGCAGCGCCAGCACCCTTGAGCGCATCTCTCGCAGACGCACCTGCCAGCGCAGCAGCGCATCCAGCGTCCCGGCCAGTTTCAGACCGAAGGTGACCGGCAGCGCATGCTGCATCCAGGTACGCCCGGGCATCACCGTATCCTGATAGCGCGCCGCCTGATGGGCTAACGCGTCGAGCAGTTGCTGCAGCAGGGAGTCCGTTTCCGCCAGCGCGCCGCGCAGTTGCAGGATAAAGCCGGTGTCGATAGCATCCTGGCTGGTCGCCCCCCAGTGTACGTAGCGCGCCGCCGCGTCATCCCGTTGTTTAACCCGCGCGGTCAGCTGTTTGACCAGCGGGATCGCCAGATTCCCGGCGCTGGCGGCGGCCTGCCCCAGCGCGGAGAAGTCGATGTTTTCGTACCGGCAACTCTCAATAATGGGATTAAGCGCCGCCTGCGGCACGAGGCCGCATTCGACCTGAGCGCGAGCCAGCGCGGCTTCAAAATCCAGCATCCCCTGTACCCGCTGCGCATCGCTGAACCAGGCGGTCAGCGGACTGGTGCGCATCATCGGGGTCAACAAACTCATTATGGCTCCTTAAACGCGTTCTATAATCAGCGCGATCCCCTGACCGACGCCGATACACATGGTGCACAGCGCATAGCGCCCGCCGGTACGGCGCAGCTGGTACGCCGCGGTCATTGCCAGACGGCCGCCGGAGGCGCCAAGCGGATGTCCGAGGGCTATCGCGCCGCCGTTAGGGTTGACGTGCGCCGCATCGTCGGGCAGACCCAGATCGCGCGTGACCGCCAGCGCCTGAGCGGCAAAGGCCTCATTCAGTTCAATGACGTCCATCTGCCCAAGCGTTAGCCCGGTTTGCGCCAGCACCTTACGTACCGCCGGCGCCGGGCCAAATCCCATAATACGCGGCGCCACCCCAGCCGTCGCGACGCCCACCACGCGGGCGAGCGGCTGTAAATCATTGGCGGCCAGCGCCTGCTCGCTGGCAAGCAGCAGCGCGCAGGCGCCGTCGTTGACTCCGGAAGCGTTACCTGCCGTCACCGTACCGTCGGCGCGCACCACGCCGCGCAGCCTGGCCAGCGCCTCCGCCGTGGTGCTGCGCGGGTGCTCATCGCGGCTAAAGAGTAGCGGTTCGCCCTTACGCTGCGGCACCGAGACGGCAATCAGCTCGTCGGCAAAGCGTCCGGCCTCCTGCGCCGCCGCCGTACGCAGCTGGCTGCGAAGCGCAAACGCATCCTGGTCCTCCCGCGAAATGGCGAAATCGTCCGCCACGTTTTCCGCCGTTTCCGGCATCGAATCCACGCCGTACAGCGCTTTCATCTGCGGGTTAATGAAGCGCCAGCCGATGGTGGTATCTTCCATCCGCATCGTGCGGCTAAAGGCGCTTTCGGCCTTGCCCATCACAAAAGGCGCGCGCGACATGCTCTCCACGCCGCCGGCGATCATCAGCTGAGTTTCGCCGCTTTTAATCGCGCGCGCTGCGATACCGATCGCATCAAGGCTGGAACCGCACAGGCGGTTTACGGTACTGCCCGGTACGCTTTCCGGCAGACCGGCCAGCAGCAGCGCCATGCGCGCAACGTTGCGGTTATCTTCCCCCGCCTGGTTAGCGCAGCCGTAAATCACATCGTCAATACGCGCCGGATCGAGTCCCGGGTTGCGCTCCAGCAACGCTTTCAGCGGCAGCGCCGCCAGATCGTCGGCGCGCAGGGTGGCCAGGGTACCGCCAAAGCGGCCGAACGGCGTCCGCACCGCATCACAGATAAATGCCTGATTCATCATAGGTTCCTTACGCGCTTTCCGCCAGTTGTGCAAAAGTCAGCGCCACCGGCGTGATGCGCTGCAGTTCCTCAAAAGAGAGGCCATTAAAGATTTCCCGCACCACCGGGCCGCTTTCGCTGATATCGATGACCGCCAGGTCGGTGTAGATACGGCTGACGCAGCCGACGCCGGTCAGCGGATAGGTGCAGTGCTCTACCAGCTTGCACTCCCCGTCGCGGGTCAGGTGATCCATCATCACGAAGACCTGACGAGCGCCAATGGCCAGATCCATCGCTCCGCCGACGGCAGGAATGGCGTCGGGCGCGCCGGTACTCCAGTTCGCCAGATCGCCGCTGGCGGAAACCTGGTAAGCGCCAAGCACGCAGATATCGAGGTGCCCGCCGCGCATCATGGCGAAGGAGTCGCCGTGGTGAAAGTAGCAGCCGCCGTTGAGCAGAGTCACATACTCTTTCCCGGCGTTAATCAGCTCCGGATCCTCTTCCCCCGGCAGCGGTTTCGGCCCCATCCCCAGCAGGCCGTTTTCGCTGTGCAGGAAGATTTCTTTATCGACAGGAAGATAGTTGGCGATGCGGGTGGGCAAGCCGATCCCCAGATTGACGTAAGCGCCTTCGGGAATATCGCGGGCCACGCGCTGGGCCATCTCATCGCGAGTCAGTTTTTGCATTAAGAGTTCCTCAGGCGCTTTTAGCGGCAATCAGGTTTTCCAGGGAGTAGACGCGCTGCACAAAAATGCCCGGGGTAATGATGCTTTCCGGGTCGAGATCGCCCAAGGGCACCAGCTGCGAAACTTCTACAATGGTGGTTTTCGCGGCGGTCGCCATAATCGGGCCAAAATTGCGCGCCGCTTTGCGATAAACCAGGTTTCCCCAGCGGTCGCCCTGGTGGGCTTTGATCAACGCGAAGTCGGCCCTGATAGGGTATTCGAGCACGTAATGACGCCCGTCGATTTCGCGGGTCTCTTTCCCCTCCGCCAACGGCGTACCGTAGCCGGTGGGGGTAAACACCGCGCCGAGGCCAGCGCCTGCCGCCTGGATCCGCGCCGCGAGGTTGCCCTGCGGTACCAGCTCCAGCTCAATTTTGCCGCGGCGATAAAGGTCATCGAAAATCTGCGAATCAACCTGACGTGGGAACGAACAGATCATTTTTCGCACCCGACCGGCCTTCAGCAGCGCCGCCAGGCCGACTTCGCCGTTGCCCGCATTGTTATTGATAATGGTTAAATCACGGGCCCCCTGTTCTATCAGAGCATCTATCAGGTACGTCGGCTGCCCGGCGGGGCCAAAACCGCCAATCATTATGGTCGCCCCGTCGTGGATCCCGGCGATGGCATCACGTAGCGTCGACACGCTTTTATCAATCATCAGGTCGCTCCTGTATGTGCGGTAATCGCACTTTTATTCGTTGTTCGCACAAAATGTGACCCGCTTAACGATGCTGGTCAAGGGCGATAATCGAAATATGGTGCGATAATCGAACATCGTGTATGTTTAGCGAAAGAATGTGATCGACGGCAAATACGGAGAAGAAAATGGAGAAGCATCCAGATGATTTACTGACGGGCGATAGCGATCCGTTTAAGGGCGATCCGAACTTTATGGCTTCGCTGGCGCGCGGGCTGGAGGTGATCCAGGCGTTTACTCCGCAGCGCCCGCTGCTCTCAATTTCGCAGATCAGCCAAAAGACCGGCATTCCGCGCGCGGCGGTGCGCCGCTGCCTGTATACGCTGAGCAAACTGGGCTTTGTTTACGCCGAAGATGGTAAAAATTTCCAGCTGCGACCGAAAATTCTGGCGCTGGGCCACGCCTGGCTTGCCTCCACGCCGCTGGCGCGTTCGGCGCAGCCGGTGCTGAAGCATTTAAGCGAAATGCTCAATGAGTCCTGCTCCATCGCCACTCTCGACGGCGACGACATTCTTTATATCGCTCGCGCGTCGAGTTCGCGCATTATGACCATCGATCTCGACATCGGCAGCCGCCTGCCCGCCTGGGCGACCTCCATGGGACGCGTGCTGCTGAGCTATCAGCCGGAGGAGAAGCTGAACGATATGCTGGGCCGGGTCACGATGATTCGCTATACCCCGCAAACCGTTGATTCGGTTGCGAAGCTGCGTACCGAACTTAAGCGCGTGCACCAGCAGGGCTACGCGCTTAACGATCAGGAGCTCGAGATGGGGCTGCGCTCGCTGGCGGTGCCGCTGTTTAACCCTCAGGGGCAGATTCAGGCTGCGCTGAACGTCGGCGTACACGCCGGGCAGGTCTCCACGCACGAGATGCTGGAGCGGGTGTTACCCGAGCTACAGAAAGCAGCCCGGGAACTGACGCTGTTGATGCGCTAGCGGCTATGCTTGGCGTGGCGCTCCCAGTTTTCCTGCTTTGCCTCCGCCGATTTCCGCAGGGCCACGTAGCAGGCGCCGCTGCCGCCGTGGTGCGGTAACGCCGCGCAGAACGCCTGGACTTCCGGGAGTTCCACCAGCCAGCGCGCCAGGTAGCTGCGAATAATATTGGCGTGCGCGTTATCGTCGCGCCCTTTGCCATGCACGATCAGCACATTACGCAGCCCCTCTTTTTGCGCCTGGACCACAAAAGCAAACAGATTCTGTCGGCACTTCTCCACCGGCTGGCGCAGCAGATTGAGGCTTGCCTGCTGGCCGTATTTGCCGCGCCGGAGCTTCTCCAGGACGCCACTTTGCAGACCTTCCCGCTTAAACTCAAGGGCGGTTGCCAGCGGCACAATATCGAGATAGCCGGTGGTCAGAAAGTTATCCAGCTGCAGGGGATCAATCCGCAGCGCGGCGCGAGTATTGCGCGCGGGGTGCCAGTGAACGTCGTGATTATGTTTCAGAGGCTGAACGTCCTCCATGGCGCCAAGAAATAGGGATTTGTCGTCAAGGTTCATGCGCGCTCCTCCAGCTACTACCGGGTGGTTACTATAGCCGTCTCGCGGCGCCTCCTCAACGCGTTTAGCCACCTCTGCGCGATTATGGAAATAGTTGTCGGCTCTGACGACGAAACAGCGTGATTAATGACGCGGTTAAGGGCGTTTGCCGCGTATCGCGGCGCTGAATCAGAAAATAGGTGGCTTTGGGTAACGCTTCTCGAATGGGGATCATCACCAGCTTATCCGCCATCATCGGGTCGTTGCCAAGTTCGACCGGCAGAATGCTGAGAAAATCGCTTTTCACCACCAGGCTAATGCACGAAGAGAAGGTCTCACAAACGATATCCACCTTTGGCGCCAGTCCGGCCTGGTTAAACATCTCCTGCAGCTGTTTGAAGTAGCTACCGCGCGGCGTCGGCATCGTCCAGTGGTGATCGAGCAGCTCGGTCAGTGAAGTGACGTGTGCCGCCGGGTGACCGGCGCGGGCGAATACCGCGAAGGGTTTCTCAAATAGCTTCTCAAAGCTGAATTCATGATCGTAGGGGCCGGGATAGTAAGTATTGATGGTGAAATCCAGCTCACCCTGACGCAGTTCATTAATCATCGCCAGCAGCTGTCCTTCCATAATCCGCACCTTCACCAGCGGATGCTGCTGATGAAAGCGGCAAATAACCGAAGGCATCAGCGAACGCGCTACGCTGGCGCCAAGGCCGATATTAATCTGCCCGGCCTGCTCGCCCTGACGTTGCAGCAATTCATCCTGCGCCACCCGCAGCTCTTCCAGGATCAGGCTCGCATGTTGATAAAAACTTTCGCCATTTTCGGTCAACGCCACCCCCTGGCTACGGCGCACAAACAGCTGCGCGGAGAGCCCCTCTTCCAGCTCTTTAATCGCTTTGGTCAACGCCGGCTGCGAAATCGCCAACGCCCGGCTGGCGCCGCGAATACTTCCTTCGCGCGCGACCTCAACGAAGGCGCGAATGTGGTGAAATTTAATCTGAAATGACATGTTGTGAGTGATAACCAGTGTTTATCAGACAGAAGAAAATGACATCTACTGTAATCGATTGTGCTGTGGCAGGTTAAGGATGAGAGTGCATGAAAGTGATGGGTGATAAGTAAAGGCTATCACTTCGTGAACACCATCACAGTTTTTGCTTATAACGGGAAAGGTTATGCCGCAACTTTATGATTTCATCAACCAGCTGGCGCTAAAAATGACCGAATGGCGTCGCGATTTTCACCTGCATGCGGAATCCGGCTGGCTGGAGTTCCGCACCGCCAGCAAAGTGGCGGAAGTATTAGACGGTCTGGGTTATCAGCTGGCGCTGGGGCGCGACGTTATCGATGCCGATAGCCGTATGGGCCTGCCTGATGAAGAGACGCTGGCGCAGGCGTTCCAGCGCGCCCGCGCGCAGGGTGCGCCTGAACGCTGGCTACCGGCGTTTGAAGGCGGCTTCGCCGGAGTGGTGGCGACCCTCGATACCGGGCGGCCGGGGCCGACGCTGGCGTTTCGCGTCGACATGGATGCGCTCGATCTCAACGAGCAGCATGACGATAGTCACCGTCCGCATCGCGATCGTTTTGCCTCCTGCAACGACGGCATGATGCATGCCTGCGGCCACGACGGTCACACCGCAATCGGGCTGGGTCTGGCGCACGTTCTGAAGGAGTATGCCGCGCAGCTCAACGGGACGATGGTGCTGATTTTCCAGCCGGCGGAAGAAGGTACCCGCGGCGCGCGCGCCATGGTCGCGGCGGGCGTACTTGATGAGGTGGATTACTTTACCGCCATTCATATCGGTACCGGCGTCCCTGCCGGCACCGTCGTCTGCGGCGGCGATAACTTTATGGCCACCACCAAATTCGATGTGCAGTTCAGCGGCGTCGCCGCCCACGCTGGTGGTAAACCGGAAGATGGCCGTAACGCGCTACTGGCGGCGGCCCAGGCCGCCCTTGCCCTGCACAGCATCGCGCCGCACAGCGCCGGGGCATCAAGGGTTAATGTCGGCGTCATGCAGGCCGGTACCGGGCGTAACGTGGTTCCCTCCTCCGCGCTATTAAAAGTCGAAACCCGTGGCGAAACCGATGCCATTAACCAGTACGTCTTTGAGCGGGCTAAACAGGCGATCGCCGGCGCGGCGATCATGTATGAAACCAGTTACCAGCTGCAGCTGATGGGCGCGGCCACCTCCAGCGCCCCGTCGCCGGCGTGGGTGGACTATCTGCGCCAGCAGACGGCCCAGGTCCCCGGCGTTAAACAGGCTGTCGATCGTATCGCTGCCCCGGCGGGTTCCGAGGATGCCACCCTGATGATGGCCCGGGTCCAGGAGCGCGGCGGTCTCGCCTCATACATGATATTCGGCACGGAACTGAGCGCCGGTCACCACAATCAAAAATTCGATTTCGACGAGAACGTGATGACCCTGGCCGTCGAAACGTTAGCACGCGTCGCCCTGAACTTTCCCTGGCAGCGAGGTGTGTAATGGAACACGTTTATCAATTTGTCGATGACGTTATTGAGGGGCGGCGCAACGATTTTTGCGCCATTGCCGATGATATCTGGGACCATCCGGAAACCCGCTTTCAGGAATTCTGGTCCGCTGCGCGTTTGGCCGATGCGCTGGAAGCGGAAGGCTTTCAATTGACCCGCAATGCCGGCGGGATCCCCAACGCCTTTATCGCCAGCTTCGGCGCGGGCCAACCGGTGATTGCCCTCCTCGGCGAATTTGACGCCCTGGCGGGGCTCAGCCAGCAGGCCCACTGCGCGGAACCCGCGTCTTCGACGCCGGGAGAAAACGGTCACGGGTGCGGGCATAATCTGCTTGGTACGGCGGCGTTCGCCGCCGCGGTCGCCGCCAGGAACTGGCTGCAGCAACAGGGCGGCGCCGGCACGCTTCGCTTCTATGGCTGTCCCGGCGAGGAAGGCGGCTCGGGGAAAACCTTCATGGTCCGCGAGGGGTTATTCGATGACATCGATGCCGCTCTGACCTGGCATCCGGAAGCCTGGGCCGGGATGTTCAGCACCCGCACCCTTGCCAACATTCAGGCGGCGTGGCGGTTTACCGGCACCGCGGCGCACGCGGCAAACTCGCCGCATTTGGGCCGCAGCGCGCTGGATGCCGTGACGCTGATGACCACCGGCAGCAACTTCCTTAACGAACATATTATCGAAAAGGCGCGGGTGCACTACGCCATCACCGATACCGGCGGCGTCTCCCCCAACGTTGTCCAGGCGCAGGCGGAGGTGCTGTATCTCATACGCGCGCCGGAAATGGCCGACGCGCAGCAAATCTTCGCCCGGATCGAGAAAATCGCCCAGGGCGCGGCGTTGATGACCGAGACCCGCGTCAGCTGTCGCTTCGAAAAAGCCTGTTCCAGCTATCTGCCCAACCGCACGCTGGAAGCGGCGATGTATCAGGCGGTTTGCCATTACGGCACGCCGCCCTGGAGCGCGGAAGAGCGCGCATTCGCCGCCGAAATTCGCGCAACCTTGAGCGCGAACGATATCAATAACAGCCTGAAAAACATTGCCGACACCGGCGGCGAGGACGGGAAAGCGTTCGCCCGCCGCCACCGCGAAACGCGCCTGATCGATGAAGTGGCGCCGTGGGCGGCAACGGACAACATCCTTGCGGGCTCTACCGACGTCGGCGACGTGAGCTGGAAGGCCCCCGTGGCCCAGTGCTTCAGCCCCTGTTTTGCCGTCGGGACGCCGCTGCACTCCTGGCAACTGGTGAGCCAGGGCAGAACCTCCATCGCCCACAAAGGGATGCTGCTGGCGGGGAAAGTGCTGGGCGCGACGGCCATTCGTCTGTTCAGCGACAGGGCGTTACTGACCGCCAGCCAGCAGGAACTGGCGCAGGTCTTAGCCGAAAGGCCCTACCGGTGCCCCATTCCACAGGAGATCAACCCTTCGATTTTAAAATAATAAAAGCCCCGTGGATGGAGTACGGCAACGCGGTAATCGCCAAAAAAATAACGGCTGACACGCCCAGGGGTAAAGAGACAACCAACACAACAACGACAACTGAGGAACGCCCATGAGTATGTCATCCATACCGTCGCCTTCCCCCACCGGTAAGCTTTATGGCTGGGTTGAAAAAATAGGTAACAAGGTCCCGCATCCGTTTTTACTGTTTATCTATCTGATTGTGGCGTTAATGGTCGCCACCGCCATCCTGTCGGCGCTGAACGTCGGGGTACAGAACCCCACCGACGGCTCGCGAGTGGTGGTGAAAAATTTGCTTAGCGTTGAAGGATTGCACTGGTTTTTGCCGAACGTCATTAAGAATTTCAGCGGTTTCGCGCCGCTGGGGGCCATTCTGGCTCTGGTGCTGGGGGCCGGTTTTGCGGAACGAGTGGGCCTGCTGCCTTCGCTGATGGTGAAAATGTCATCCCACGTTAGCGCCCGTTACGCCAGCTATATGGTGCTGTTTATCGCCTTCTTTAGCCACATCTCTTCCGATGCCGCGCTGGTGATTATGCCGCCGCTGGGCGCCCTGATGTTCCTCGCCGTCGGCCGCCACCCGGTTGCCGGGCTGCTGGCGGCCATCGCCGGCGTCGGCTGCGGCTTCACGGCCAATCTGCTCATCGTCACCACCGATGTCCTGCTCTCTGGCATCAGCACCGAAGCGGCAAAAACCCTTGACGCCTCGCTCCACGTCAGCGTGATTGATAACTGGTATTTTATGGCAACCTCAGTGATCGTTCTCACGCTGGTTGGCGGATTGATTACCGATAAACTGGTGGAACCGCGGTTAGGGCAATGGCAAGGCAACAGCGATGAAACGCTGCAGACGTTGACGCCGGAACAGCGCTTCGGCCTGCGCGTGGCCGGCGTGGCCGCGCTGTTATTCGTGGCGGCGATCGCGCTGATGGTCGTGCCGGAAAACGGTATCCTGCGCGATCCCATCAAGCATACCGTGATGCCTTCGCCGTTTATAAAAGGGATCGTCCCGCTCATTATCTTTTTCTTCTTCGTCGTTTCACTGGCCTACGGCATCGCCACCGGCAAAATTCGCCGCCAGGCCGACTTGCCTCAGCTGATGATTGAGCCGATGAAAGAGATGGCAGGTTTTATCGTGATGGTCTTCCCGCTGGCCCAGTTCGTCGCCATGTTCAACTGGAGCAATATGGGGAAATTTATGGCCGTCGGCTTGACGGATCTGCTGGAGAGCGCGGGAATGAACGGCGTACCGGCGTTTGTCGGCCTGGCGCTGCTATCCGCCTTTTTGTGTATGTTTATCGCCAGCGGTTCGGCAATCTGGTCGATTCTGGCGCCGATTTTCGTGCCGATGTTTATGCTGCTGGGCTTTCACCCGGCATTTGCGCAGATTCTGTTTCGCATCGCCGACTCATCGGTGCTGCCGCTGGCGCCGGTATCGCCGTTTGTGCCGCTATTTCTCGGCTTCTTACAGCGCTACCGGCCCGACGCTAAGCTTGGAACCTACTACTCGCTGGTCTTGCCTTATCCATTAATATTCCTTGCCGTCTGGCTACTGCTGCTGGTTGGCTGGTACCTCGTGGGGCTGCCCATCGGACCGGGTATTTATCCGCGATTACCTTAACGTCGCGACAGGCCAGGGAAGGCCACAAAAACGTTAACGCCAGGTCGCGCGGTTACTGATGACTTTATACAGTCCTTCAATCGCCAAAGCGATCAGATGAATTACTAAGCCGCTGATAATCACAATTACAACGCCAGTCATCATATATTGCATATCACCACCTTTGTTGGTAAAAACCCGCGCAGAAACGCCGGGAAATCATGGACTCAAGGAAAGCCAGTCTGTTTATCTGCCGCGCCGGATGGTTGCCGGTGAATTCGCCGCCGGATAAAGGTAGCAAAATCGCCTTGCCAACGCGTCTGCGAGTGAATGTAAAAATAAACATCGCTTTCCTCACCTCATAATTAATAGTCCATGCTGACCCTGTTTGTTGACCTTTTCGGAGTATGGTTTGCCCACATCGCGTCGTGCTATGGTGATGCCCTGCCAAAATAACCTCGCTGAAGGAGGACCGATGCTCACGCTGTTGCAAGATAAAATTGACACCCCGCTGGGGCCGCTGTGGGTGATTTGCGATGAGCAGTTTAACCTGCGGGCCGTTGAGTGGGATCAGCACCGCGACCGCATGGAACAACTGCTGGATGTGCATTATCGCCGTGAAGGCTACCAACGCGTTGATTCGCGTAATCCCGGTAACCTGAGCCGTAAGCTTAGCGATTACTTCGCGGGCGATCTCGCCGTTATCGACACCTTACCTACCGCCACCGGCGGGACGCCGTTTCAGCGGGAAGTCTGGCAAACGCTGCGCACCATCCCCTGCGGCCAGGTCATGCACTACGGTCAGCTCGCGGAGGCGCTGGGACGTCCGGGCGCGGCGCGCGCCGTGGGTGCCGCCAACGGTTCAAATCCTGTCAGTATTGTGGTGCCCTGCCACCGGGTGATCGGGCGTAACGGCACCATGACGGGTTACGCCGGCGGCGTGCAGCGAAAAGAGTGGCTATTGCGTCACGAAGGCTATCTGCTCCTTTGACCGTAAGTGCCTTTTCTGGAATCTTCCGGTAATTTTACAATCCAATATCGCCAGATAACTTATTCATAATCAATGAGATAAAATGGGTAACTGATTTACCCTTTTAATATTACGTGTTTCAGGGGTTCGAGACTTACCTGCTCACCAAAAAGATGTTAAAATTGACCAATATCAATTAAAGCCTGAGCAGACTTATGATCCCGGAAAAGCGAATTATACGACGCATTCAGTCTGGCGGTTGTGCAATCCATTGCCAGGATTGCAGCATTAGCCAGCTTTGCATCCCTTTTACTCTGAACGAGCATGAGCTTGACCAGCTTGATAACATCATCGAGCGGAAAAAGCCTATCCAGAAAGGACAGACCTTGTTCAAAGCCGGTGATGAGCTGAAATCGCTGTATGCAATTCGTTCTGGCACCATTAAAAGCTACACCATCACCGAACAGGGCGATGAGCAGATCACCGGTTTTCATCTGGCCGGCGATTTGGTCGGCTTTGACGCTATCGGCACCGCCCACCACCCGAGCTTTGCCCAGGCGCTGGAAACCTCAATGGTCTGCGAGATTCCGTTTGAAACGCTGGACGACCTCTCCGGTAAGATGCCGAACCTGCGTCAGCAGATGATGCGTCTGATGAGCGGCGAGATCAAAGGCGATCAGGATATGATCCTGCTGCTTTCTAAAAAGAACGCAGAGGAGCGCCTGGCGGCCTTTATCTACAATCTGTCCCGCCGTTTCGCGCAGCGCGGCTTCTCGCCGCGTGAGTTCCGCCTCACCATGACCCGTGGCGATATCGGCAACTATCTGGGCCTGACGGTTGAAACCATCAGCCGCCTGCTGGGACGTTTCCAGAAAAGCGGTATGCTGGCGGTTAAAGGCAAATATATCACCATCGAAAACAGCGACCTGCTGGCGCAGCTTGCTGGCCAGGCCCGCAACGTCGCCTGATAGTCCTCCCGTATCCGGCCGGATCGCGAATTTTTTTCTAATTTGTTGATCTGGCCAGGCTCATCCCCTGTTTCATTTCATCCATATAGGTTATCTTTTTAATACAGACTGTAGTTACAGTTGTAAGGAGACCCTGTATGGCGAAGTATCAGAACATGCTGGTAGTAATCGACCCCAATCAGGACGACCAGCCTGCATTGCGGCGCGCGGTGTATCTGCACCAACGGATTGGTGGCCGCATCAAAGCCTTTTTGCCGATCTATGATTTTTCTTATGAAATGACCACCCTGCTCTCCCCCGACGAACGCACGGCCATGCGCCAGGGCGTCATCGGGCAGCGTACCGCCTGGATCCGCGAGCAGGCAAAATTCTATATAGAGTCCGGCGTGCCCATTGATATTAAAGTGGTGTGGCACAATCGTCCCTTCGAAGCCATTATTCAGGAAATCATCAGCGACAAGCATGATTTAGTGCTGAAGATGGCGCACCAGCACGACAAGCTGGAAGCGGTGATTTTCACCCCAACGGACTGGCACCTGCTGCGTAAATGCCCATGCCCGGTCTGGATGGTCAAAGATCAGCCGTGGCCGGAAGGCGGTAAAGCGCTGGTGGCGGTCAATCTCGCCAGTGAAGAGAACTACCACAACGCGCTCAATGAAAAACTGGTCAGAGAAACCATTGAGCTGGCGGAACAGGTTAACCATACAGAGGTTCACCTGGTGGGCGCCTATCCCGTCACGCCCATCAATATCGCGATTGAGCTCCCTGATTTTGACCCCAGCGTCTATAACGACGCCATTCGCGGTCAGCATCTGCTGGCCATGAAAGCGCTGCGGCAAAAATTCGGTATCGATGAAGGCCGCACCCACGTTGAAAAAGGGTTACCTGAGGAGGTCATTCCCGACCTTTCAGAGCATCTTCAGGCGGGAATCGTGGTACTGGGTACGATTGGTCGAACCGGACTCTCGGCAGCCTTCCTCGGCAATACCGCTGAACAGGTTATTGACCACCTGCGCTGCGACCTGCTGGCTCTGAAGCCGGACCAGTACCAGACGCCGGTTGAGCTGGACGACGAAGAAGACGATTAGTCCGTTGACTTCATTCGTGGTAATAAGACGTCATCCCCCGCCCGCGCGGGGGATTTTTTAGCATCCCATTAACAAAAATAAAGGGCCATTTGGCCCCGATTTCAACAGCTTTGTGGGTAACGAAAACCTTAGTGGATACCTAAGCGCCAGGCGTGATCGATCTCTTCTTTAAGCTCCATGGACGAAAGCGCCATTAAATCGGCGAACTCAAGTTCCAGCAATTTCAGCTTTTTCAGATACTGCGCGGGGGTTAAAGCAGCGGGGTCACGGCGCAGAAATTCGATGGCCAGTTGCGTGGGGGTTAACTCGGTATCCATAATATCCTCAGTTTGGGTGAAAAACAGCCTATTGTAACACCTTCGCCTGATTATTTTATGAGCAAATAACCCCTTCGTCACCTATATAAAAAAGCCGTCTCAGAAGAGACGGCTTAAGAAGCACAGGTTTTAAACGACCAGGCCTTACAACGCTTTCAGAATCGCATCGACGCTGGCTTTGGCATCGCCAAACAGCATGTGGGTGTTCTCTTTAAAGAACAGCGGGTTTTGTACGCCAGCGTAGCCGGTGTTCATTGAACGTTTAAATACAATGACGTTCTGCGCTTTCCACACTTCCAGCACCGGCATACCGGCGATCGGGCTGCCCGGATCGTCCTGCGCGGCCGGGTTCACCGTGTCGTTAGCGCCGATGACCAGTACGGTGTCGGTATCGGAGAAATCATCGTTGATCTCATCCATTTCCAGCACGATGTCATACGGGACTTTCGCTTCCGCCAGCAGGACGTTCATATGGCCCGGCAGACGCCCGGCAACCGGATGAATACCGAAACGCACTTTGATTCCGCGCGCGCGCAGTCTCTCAGTGATTTCCGCGACCGGATACTGAGCCTGCGCAACCGCCATGCCGTAGCCCGGGGTGATGATGACCGACTGAGAACCTTTCAGCATCTCAGCGGTTTCTTCGGCGCTGATTTCACGGTGCTCGCCCACTTCTTCATCACCTGTGGACGCCGTGCCGTCAGAACCAAAACCGCCGGCAATCACGCTGAAGAACGAACGGTTCATCGCCTTACACATGATGTAGGACAGAATTGCACCAGAAGAACCTACCAGCGCACCGGTTACGATCAGCAGGTCGTTGCTGAGCATAAAGCCCGCCGCCGCCGCCGCCCAGCCGGAGTAGGAGTTCAGCATTGATACCACGACCGGCATATCCGCGCCGCCGATGGAGGCCACCAGGTGCCAGCCAAACGCCAGGGCAATCACGGTCATCACCAGCAGGCACAGTACCTGCATGCCGATGCTGTCGGTACGCACGAAAACGATCAGCAGCAGGAAAGAAACGACCAGCGCCGCCAGGTTTAGCTTATGACGGTTCGGCAGCATCAGCGGCTTAGAAGACATCTTGCCGCACAGCTTGCCAAACGCCACAACGGAACCCGTAAAGGTCACCGCGCCGATGAAGATACCGAGGAACACTTCGGTCAGATGAATATTGACCAGAATCTGTTCCATACCGGTTTCATGCTGCAGATAGCTGTTAAAGCCAACCAGTACCGCCGCGAGGCCCACGAAGCTGTGCAGAATCGCCACCAGCTCCGGCATCTCGGTCATTTCAACTTTCTTCGCCAGGCGAATACCGATCGCGCCGCCGATAACCATCGCCAGCAGGATCCACGCGACGTTGCTGCTATCCGGCCCCAGAATGGTCGCCACCAGCGCAATCGCCATCCCGGCAATGCCGTAGTAGTTCCCCTGTTGGGAGGTTTCGTGTTTGGAAAGCCCCGCCAGGCTAAAAATAAACAGAATCGCGGCAACAATGTATGCAGCTGTAACTAATCCACCAGACATTTGTTACCCCTTATCCTTTGCGGAACATTTTCAGCATGCGCTGAGTGACGGTGAAACCACCAAAAATATTAATGCTGGCGATCAGCACCGCGATAAAGCTCAGGAAGCTGACCCAGCCGCCGTGGCCTATCTGTAACAATGCCCCTACCACGATAATGCCGGAAATCGCGTTAGTGACCGACATCAGCGGCGTATGCAGCGCATGGGAGACGTTCCATACGACGTAGTAACCGACCACGCAGGAGAGCGCGAAAACGGTAAAGTGGCCGAGGAACTCTTTCGGCGCCACGCTTGCCAGCCAGCCAAACAGAATAATCGCCAGCGCCATCAGCGCATACTTGCGCAGCGGCGAGCTCGGTTTCGCCTCTGCTTTTGGCGCTTCAACCTTTTTCGCTGCCGCCTGCGGCTGAGCAGATACCTGAATGGGTGGAGCGGGCCAGGTGATTTCACCCTCGCGAACCACGGTAACGCCGCGGATAACGACATCATCAAAATCGATAACGACATTGCCGTCTTTCTCTTTGCACAGCAGCTTAAGCAGGTTAACCAGGTTGGTGCCATACAGCTGTGAGGACTGCGTCGGCAGACGACCAGGGAGATCGGTATAACCGATAATCTTCACGCCGTTGGCGGTGGTAACCACCTGGCCCGGCACGGTGTATTCACAGTTGCCGCCGTTTTGCGACGCCAGGTCAACCACCACGCTGCCGGACTTCATGGAGTCAACCATCTCGCGGGTAATCAGCTTCGGCGCCGGTTTACCCGGAATCAGCGCGGTGGTAACGATGATGTCGACATCTTTGGCCTGCGCGGCAAAGAGCGCCATCTCGGCTTTGATAAAGGCTTCAGACATGACTTTGGCATAGCCGTCGCCGCTGCCCGCTTCCTCTTTAAAATCCAGCTCAAGGAACTCGGCGCCCATACTCTGCACCTGTTCTTTCACTTCCGGACGGGTATCAAACGCGCGGACGATTGCGCCGAGGCTGTTAGCCGCGCCGATGGCCGCCAGACCGGCAACCCCGGCTCCGATAACCATCACCTTCGCGGGAGGAACCTTACCTGCCGCGGTGATCTGCCCGGTGAAGAAGCGGCCAAACTCGTGGGCGGCTTCAACGATTGCGCGATAGCCGGCGATGTTAGCCATCGAACTTAACGCATCCAGCGACTGAGCGCGCGAAATACGCGGCACTGAATCCATCGCCATCACGTTGATATTACGCGCCGCCAGTTTTTCCATCAGCTGCGGGTTTTGCGCCGGCCAGATGAAGCTGATGAGCGTCGTGCCGGGATTAAGCAGCAGGATCTCTTCGTCATCGGGCGCGTTCACTTTCAGAATGACGTCGGACTGCCAGACGTCATCACCGCTAACGATCTCCGCTCCAGCCTGAACGAAGGCCTCGTCGTCGAAACTGGCCAGCTTACCTGCGCCGCTTTCTACCGCGACGCTGAACCCGAGTTTCAGCAGCTGCTCCACCGTTTTCGGCGTGGCGGCGGCCCGGGTTTCCAGGGCTAGTCTCTCTTTTGGTACACCAATACGCATAGTTTTCCCTTCCATCGGTTTTTGATGATGGTTTACTTTTCTTACAAACGACCGTCGCGAAGGCGGATGAACGTGCCTTCCAACATATGTCTGAAAAAATAAAACAGTAACAAACTTTTTATAACCTACTGAAAATACCGATTGTGATCTACAGCAATAAAACAGAAATTTTGATTTTATTGGTAAAACGCACGGCTAACCGTGCCAGGCAGCAATATTTACCTTATTTTTATGCCAGCGCCTGATAATCCGCTTGGCAGAGGGGTTAATTCACCATTTATCGCCGTCTTGATCATCGCATTAACATTACGTTAACTTATGAAAGTGATATCGATTATCGATTTTGCTGGTCAAGCGGCTGTTTTTTCAACATATCGAAAAATGTTATATTTCTGCAGTATACGTTTAGGGCGACAACTGAAAATTGACGCAGACAGTCACTCACGATAAATGCAATAATCAAATGTTTTCAGTCAACAACAATACCAGTACATGGTTTGCGCAAGGCAAAGGATTATTTTTATGAAGCTTAAGAACTCACTCCTGGCGTCTGCTCTTCTGGCTACAACCGCGTTGTCTGCCCATGCAGCGACCGAGCTGACTCCGGAGCAGGCGGCAGCGCTGAAGCCCTACGATCGCGTAGTGGTTACCGGCCGTTTTAACGCCATTGGCGACGCGGTGCAGGCCGTTTCCCGTAAAGCAGACAAAGATGGCGCAGCATCCTTTTATGTTGTCGACACGTCTGATTTTGGCAGCGGCGGCAACCTGCGCGTAACGGCCGATTTTTATAAAGAAAATGCCCCGCAGGCCGACGCGCCGAAAAATCGTGTGATTAACGGCGTAATGGAATTACCGAAGGACCAGGCCGTCGAGCTGGAGCCGTTTGATACCGTCACCGTACAGGGCTTCTACCGCAGCCAGCCGGAAGTTAACGACGCCATCACCAAAGCCGCTAAGGCCAAGGGCGCCGCCTCCTTCTTTATCGTGCGCCAGGTTGATGCCAACCAGGGCGGCAACCAGCGAATCACCGCCTATATCTACAAAGCCGATGCCAAAAAACGCGTTCTGCAAAGCCCGGACGCTATCCCGGCAGATTCAGAAGCCGGTCGCGCTGCGCTGGCTGAAGGCGGAGAAGCCGCGAAGAAAGTGGAGATCCCGGGCGTAGCGACCACCGCAGCGGTCGGTTCCGGCACCGGCGTAGGCCGCTTCTTTGAAACGCAATCTTCTAAAGGCGGGCGTTACACCGTCACTCTGCCGGACGGTACCAAAGTCGAGGAAGTGAACAAAATCACCGCCGCGCAGATGGTGCCATACGACAGCATCAAGTTTACCGGTAACTACGGTAATATGACGGAAATCTCCTACCAGACGGCTAAGCGCGCGGCGAAGAAAGGCGCGAAGTACTACCACATTACCCGCCAGTGGCAGGAGCGCGGTGGCAACATTACCATCAGCGCCGACCTGTATAAATAACGGCGTCTGAGCTGAACAAAAAGGCGGCGATCTGCCGCCTTTTTTCTTTTTTTCATTTCTCGCCATTGCATGCATACAAAACACTCCGTAAAATCCCGCGCCTTAGCGCAATCCTCCATTTTTATGCGATTTCGCCAAATAAATATTCTTAGTTTGATGATTGTCACCTCGGGAATGCAATGGAAAAGAAACTGGGCCTTAGCGCCCTGACCGCGCTGGTTCTCAGCTCAATGCTGGGTGCAGGCGTATTCAGCCTGCCGCAAAATATGGCAGCCGTCGCCAGCCCTTCCGCACTGCTTATCGGCTGGGGTATCACCGGCGTGGGGATCCTGTTCCTCGCCTTTGCCATGCTGCTGCTCACCCGCATTCGCCCCGAACTCGACGGCGGTATTTTTACCTACGCCCGGGAAGGCTTTGGCGAGTTGATAGGCTTCTGCTCTGCCTGGGGCTACTGGCTGTGCGCGGTTGTTGCCAATGTCTCCTATCTGGTTATCGTCTTCTCTGCGCTAAGCTTCTTTACCGATACCCCCGAGCTGCGCCTGTTTGGCGACGGCAACACCAGGCAATCCATCGTCGGCGCCTCCGTCCTGCTGTGGATTGTCCATTTCCTGGTGCTGCGCGGTGTACAAACGGCCGCGGGTATCAACCTGGCCGCGACGCTGGCCAAACTGCTGCCCCTCGGCGCGTTTATCGCGCTGGCCGCCATCGCGTTTCGTATGGAGACATTCCGCCTGGATTTCAGCGGCCTGGCGCTGGGCGTACCGGTATGGGAGCAGGTGAAAAACACCATGCTGATCACCCTGTGGGTTTTTATCGGCGTCGAAGGCGCGGTGGTTGTTTCCGCACGCGCGCGTAATAAACAGGATGTTGGCCGCGCGACGCTGCTGGCAGTACTCTCCGCGCTGGCGGTCTATCTGCTGGTGACGCTTCTCTCGTTAGGCGTCGTGCCGCGTAGCGAGCTGGCGGAAATACGCAACCCCTCAATGGCCGGGCTGATGGTCAACATGATGGGCTCATGGGGGGAGATTGTTATTGCCGCCGGGCTGATTATTTCCGTCTGCGGCGCGTATCTGAGCTGGACCATTATGGCGGCGGAGGTGCCCTATCTGGCAGCAACGCATAAAGCCTTCCCGCGCCTGTTTGCCCGGACCAATAAAAACAATGCCCCGTCGGCTTCGCTGTGGCTCACCAACGTCAGCGTACAGGCTTCGCTGGTATTGATTTGGCTTACCGGCTCAGATTACAACACGCTGCTGACCATCGCCTCTGAGATGATCCTGGTGCCCTACTTTCTCGTCGGCGCATTTTTGCTGAAGATTGCTGAGCGCCCGCTACACAAGGCCGTCGGTGTCGGTGCCTGTATTTATGGCTTATGGTTATTATATGCGTCCGGTCCTGTGCATTTATTGTTGTCAGTGATACTTTACGCTCCGGGTCTTCTGGTTTTCCTGTATGCCCGTCGTACACACCAGCACGATCGCCCGCTCAAACGCCGTGACCTGGCATTAATTGGTTTTTTGCTGGTTGCCGCCGTACCGGCAACGTGGATGTTGGTAGGGTAAGCGGTTACCCTGCCGCTGAACTCAAAGGAGATACCCATGGCTGACATCCAGCCTCGTCCAATCCTGATTACCGGCGGGGGCCGTCGTATCGGCCTCGCCCTGGCCCGCCATTTTCTGGCCCGGCAGCAGCCCGTTATTATCAGCTACCGCACCTGGTATCCCGCCATCGACGCGCTACGTGAAGCGGGCGCCGTTTGTCTGCACGCGGATTTCAGCACTGACGATAGCATTCTGACGTTCGCCGAAGAGGTGAAGGCGCACGCCGGCAGCGGTCTGCGCGCCATCATCCATAACGCCAGCGGCTGGATGGCGGAAAAGCCCGGGGTGCCGTTAACCACGGTGCTCGCCAGCATGATGCAAATTCACGTCAACGCCCCCTACTTGCTCAACCATGCCCTGGAGAGCCTGCTGCGCGGCCACGGCCATGCGGCCAGCGACATTATCCATATCACCGACTACGTTGTGGAGCGCGGCAGCGACAAACACATTGCCTACGCCGCCAGCAAAGCGGCGCTGGATAATATGAGCCGCTCGTTCGCCCGCAAGCTGGCGCCGGAAATTAAGGTCAATGCTATCGCCCCTTCGCTGATTTTATTTAACGAAGGCGATGACGCGGAATACCGCAAGCAGGCGCTTGATAAATCGCTGATGAAAATCGCGCCAGGTGAAAAAGAGATTAGCGACCTGATCGAATACCTGTTCAGCAGCCGCTACGTGACCGGTCGCTCATTTGCCGTCGACGGCGGCCGCCATCTGCGCTAGTGGAAACGGCTCCAGCCGATAATTAACAGCCACGCGCAGAGGCTCCAGCACCCCACTGCGCCTGCCAGAGCGAACGGCAGGCGCATAACGCCGGTGAAATACCATAGCGAGAGCAAATAGATAAAGTACGGAATGATCGACCACATCCCGAATACGATGGTGGTTCGCAGCGCTTCGATCCCCCGCTCGCTGGCAACGATATAGTTCGCGATCAGGGCGAAAGTCGGAAAGAGCGGAATCAACCCGGCGATATAGTAGTTCTTCGTTTTAGACAGCACGCCAATCAGGACAACGACCAGCGCGCCGAGCAGCGCTTTTATCAACAACCCCATTCCTTTTGCCTTAACATTTAAACAACAAGACCCCGCAGCATAACGGAAGCGCCGACAATTATAAACGCGCAAGAGCGGCCGATACCGTGTAGAAGCAAAAGACCTATTTTTTAGCGGTCTCATCACTGCCGCTCCCCCCTATGCCGAATATCCGCTCCTGGCGATAACCGTTCGCATGGATGATATCCCTGGCAAGCGGAGCGCGTTATTAGATGGCCGTTTTTGCTGCCTTAAAAACTCTTCGGCTAAATACATTCATTAAATCGAAAAGAGAATGTTTTTTCTGATTGTTGAGTTATACGTATAACATATTATTTTTCGTATTTTTAGATACAAATCAAATTAGCCTATTTTCGGCGCATCTCTTCCTCACGTATTTACACAGATTTTAAGCATCGAGCGTTTGACTGACGGGCATTTACAAAATACCCAGCTCAATAACCGCACCGTTTCAGTGCAGCTATTGTTTTGCACTAAATGATTCAAATCAATACTGGCAAAATAGAGTAAAAGTGGTTAATTGATATGGTTGATTTTTATCATAAGAGGTTATTTTGAAATTATTCTTTTTGCGCAAATCCTGAATAAGCGCACATAGCCATTTTTTAGCAAAATGGCTAAATAAAACCAATTATTTTGATTTACATCAATATAAAACCGATTTCATAAGGAAGCATACTTTGCCGTTAATAACAGGCGCGGTAGTAGATATGATCGTAATTATATGATTTCACAATCTTTCGATCTGTTCCTGATATCCAGAACAGAATTTTATTCTGTTCACAATCCTCAATGCAGCCATTTAGTTCAGCTCATGCCAGTTTTTCGAATCTTTTACTTGTTGCTATTATCATTACTAGTATTAGACACTCATCTAATTGTTATTATTTTATATTAATCAGCATAAGAACCAGTTAAAGGAATCTCCATGTTCGGACCTGCTTCACGCAAAGTAAAAATGGCCATGAACTTAATCAAAATATATTCATCAACGCGAAAATGCTCGTAAATTACCGGAGAGCGTCAAGCATGCAGTGGAATATTGAAAATAGCCTTGTATGTCCTGTAACAGGAACAGGTTTTTCAGTTGCGGCAAGTGCCAAAAATCTGAAATTAATTATTTGGTATAGTGGGGATTATTTTTTGAGCATTGGTTCGGTTATTAACATCACACAAAATGAAGTTTTCATTAATGGTGTGCCCGGCGATTTACAGGTTATTCATGCATTCCCCTATACGGAAAATTTATGGTCAACATTTTCAAAGAATATTGAATGCCCCGGCAATCAGAACCCTATGCTGCTCATCTGCAATCGAAGAAGCCTCTGCAAGTTCGCCTTGTGCCCCTACGGCGCCAGGCAAAAGAGGCCGCAATAAGGCTTCCCCATCATTCGCGCTAGCGTACCGGTACTTATTTTCTATGTGGGCACGCGCTGTCCTGACAGCCCGTGCCCACATTGTGCCGCACCCTGTTCCCTTAATGCGCAATGCTTCTGCTCGTATCTGAATCATTGTCTGGCTCCGCAAAAAATAGTCCTGAACCGCAGCTCCGGGAATCATAGCGAATTTCATGGCTAATATATAGCTCATATTAATGTCCGGATGGTTTACAATGGCGGTAGCGAATGAATAGGCACCTGACTTCAGATACTGAATGCGCCACCTCAGCCGTGATTCAGGTAAAGAGATTCAAGCGATTAAAAGATGAGTGCAAGCATACACAATATGAATAAAATTGTTTTCGTTGAGGATGATGCCGAGGTCGGCGCACTGATTGCGGCCTACCTTGGCAAACACGATATGGACGTGGTGGTAGAACCGCGCGGCGATCGGGCGGAAGAGGTTATCGCGCGCGAAAAGCCGGACCTGGTGCTGCTGGATATCATGCTGCCGGGTAAAGACGGTATGACGCTGTGCCGCGATTTACGCGGCCAGTGGCAGGGACCAATCGTATTGCTCACTTCACTGGACAGCGATATGAACCATATTCTCTCACTCGAAATGGGCGCCAGCGATTATATCCTGAAAACCACGCCGCCCGCGGTGCTGTTAGCTCGCCTGCGCCTGCATTTGCGCCAGCATATCGCCGTGCCGGACGGCAGCGTCCCCTCCTCGCTCACCCCGCATAAAGCGATCGCTTTTGGCTCCCTGAGTATCGACCCGGTGAATAGACAGGTGATGCTCGGCGGCGAAAGCGTCGCCTTATCCACTGCGGATTTCGATCTCCTGTGGGAGTTAGCGACCCATGCTGGACAAATTATGGATCGGGACGCGTTATTAAAAAATCTGCGCGGAGTCAGCTACGATGGTATGGACCGCAGCGTCGATGTCGCCATCTCGCGGCTGCGTAAAAAGCTTCTCGATAATGCGACTGAGCCATATCGTATCAAAACGGTACGCAATAAAGGTTACCTGTTCGCCCCGCACGCCTGGGACAATTAATTTTGGCATATGGCGATGGAATAGCTGTTTGTGCGGAGTTAGCCGTCAGAGCCAATTCAACCTCCTGTTAATTATTTTTAAAACAGGGGGTGAAATTGCTTTTCCCACGCAAAACCCGCGCTTCACCGCGCGGCGCGCCTCACGACTTGCCGGGCGGGTGATACTCTTTGCAGACAATCAACGGAAAACATTCTACTGTGGAGTGATAGCGCTGGCGCCTGGCCAGTATCGACACCCGTCGTGAGTATAGAGATTCACACCTTCAGTGGGTTGGGATGACCGCAATATCTACTGCACGGGAGCATCTATATGTTGAACGATCTCAGCAGCGATGAAAGCAAAAGACGCGCGGCGATTGACCTGTTAAAAAACGCGGACGAAGGGCGAGACGAAGCGTTAAAAAAATACACTCATCTGGTCTGCCAGTTGCTAAAAATGCCAATGAGTTTTGTGTCAATCCTTGACGATGAAAAGCAGTACATCAAATCCGCTCAGAATATCGCCCCCACGGACACCAGCCTGGGCGGAGCATTTTGCGAACAGACCCTGAAACAGGGTGAGACTCTCCTTTGTCCTGATACGCATCAGCACCCGATCTTTCATCGCGATCGGGCGGTCAGAGAAGCGCCATTCATTCGCTTTTATGCAGGATGCCCGCTGAAAACCCGCGACGGAGTGACCGTGGGTACCTTGAGTATCTTAGATACGCAACCCAGGGCACTTTCAGATGAGCAGATCGCTATTTTTAAGGCGCTGGCCGAGCTGATATCGGATTTCTTAGCCTCCTGGCACTCAGTGGGGTATATCGACGTCGTCACGCTTTTACCCAATCGGCAGCGCCTGCTCAAGGACATTGAGGTGTCGGCGGAGGGTACTTTCAGGCTGGTCATTATTGACTGCATTGATATGCCATTTGCCTACGAGATGGCCCGCTCATTGGGGATGCTGGCGGTAGAGAATTTGCTTCGTGACATGACCGTCGCGCTGCAGGCGCGCCTGCCCATGGCGAGCAAACTTTACGCCGTGGCGGTGGGACGCTTTGCCTTTTTCACCCCGGAACCCATGGCGCTGTCATTGGAGGGTATAGCACTACGGCTTCAGGGAACCCAGGCCAGGATCGGCCCGGACGTTCCCCTGGATTTGAATATTCACATGGGTGACTCCGGTATTTGCGATAGCGACATGACGCCAAATGAAATTCTGCGGCGCGCGGTGAGCGCACTGCATGAAGCGATAAGCCAGGGGCACCGTTTTACGACCTATAATGACGCACTGGACATCCGCAAGAAGCGAGATTTCAGCCTGCTCACCGAACTCAGGCAAACGCTGCAGGGAAACCAGGGGTTATATCTGGTCTTTCAGCCAAAAATTTCGCTGACGACGGGAGACGTGACGGGCGCTGAAGCCTTGATAAGATGGAAGCATCCTATCAATGGCGAAGTGCTGCCGGGTGAATTTATTCCGCTGGTCGAAAAGACTAGCCTGATGCGCGAACTCTCGGCCTGGGTTATCGATCATACTATCGCGCAGCTGAGTGACTGGCGGGATCGGGGGCTTTCTCTTCCCGTCTCAATTAATCTCGCCGCCAGCGATTTTTCTCGACCCGATTTCGCTGAGGAGCTTGAGCAGAAACTGCGGGAGGCGTGTCTTGACCCAGCCCTGCTGGGGGTGGAGTGTCTGGAGACTGAGAAGATGCTTGAAAGTCCGGCCGCGCTGAACGGACTGGACATGCTCAAAAAACGCGGGTTTAAAATTTCTCTGGATGACTTTGGATCGGGATACAGCAACATTAATTACCTGCGGCAAATCCCGCTGGACATCATCAAACTCGACCGGTCTATTGTGAGGCATATAGTCCATGAGAAAGCCAGCCGCATTATTGTGCACAACGTTATCAGGCTCCTCAAGCAGCTCGATTACGTCGTCCTTGCCGAAGGCGTCGAGGATCTCGAAACGGTTGAGATTTTACGCAGCCTGGGCTGCGATGAGGTTCAGGGATATTTTTATGCCCGGCCGATGGTCTCCGTTGATTTTGCCGCATGGTATCGCGCCAGAAAGGCAGACCTGGGAAAGCAATCCTGAGACGAACGACTCTTTTCAATGTTCTTTCAGTATATGAACCAATCCAGCGATAAAGACGCGCAACGGGCGCTGCACTGAGGAATACGATATGACTACCTTTTACCAATTGACTGCCACCAGCCTGCACGGCCAGCCCATCTCAATGGCTGACTATGCTGGCAAGCTCGTTCTGGTAGTCAATACCGCCAGCCACTGTGGCTTCACGCCACAATATGCAGGGCTGGAAGCGCTCTACGCGAAATACGCTGCCCATGGGCTGATAGTGCTTGGTTTCCCCTGCAACCAGTTTGGTAAGCAGGAGCCCGGCGGCGTCGATGACATCGAGCAGACCTGTCGGATCAATTACGGTGTAAGCTTCCCGATGTTCGAGAAAGTGGAGGTCAACGGCGCCAGCGCGCACCCGCTGTTTCGTTACCTGAAAGATGAGTTACCCGGCGTGCTGGGCGGGCGGATCAAATGGAACTTCACGAAGTTCTTGATCGGTCGCGACGGCACCCCTCTCACGCGTTTCGCGCCGTTCACCACCCCGGAGAAAATGGAGACCGCCATCCTTGCCGCACTAAAGATTTAAATCTTTTGCCTCCCTGACCACTGCCTGTGCGCGAGTGAATGTTCGCTCCGCGCCGGAAGTGCGCCTGAAAAAATGACAATGGGTTATGAATAAGTCCCGCGCACGCGATACAAATCACTCATTTTTCAGCCCACCACACGCCAGATATTTCTCTTTTCTGCGAGTTAAGCAATCTATTAAAACAATACCTGCCCGGCAAGATGACCTATTCCCATCGACGAAAACATCGCCAGGGTGCTCCAGAAAGTAATTCTGCCGATCGCCCTGACAGGAGAGGCTCTGCTGACAATTGAAGATATATAGCCAAGAGCGGCCAGTGAAAAAAGGGAGGAGAGAATAACAAAGAGAAAAACCAGCGTTGCTGGAGAAAGCCATGCAACGACTAAAGGCAACGTTGCGCCAGCGGAAAAACTCAGCGCCGAGAAAACGGCAGCCTGCAGGGGGCGCGCAGAATTGGTATCCGTCAGTCCCAGTTCCTCGCGGGCATGCGTGTCCAGAGCATCTTTCACCATGAGTTGTTCGGCAACCTTTTGGGCAAGCTCTGGCTCGAGTCCGCGTTGCACATAAAGTAAAGTCAGCTCGCGTACTTCTCCCTGATAATCTGTTTCCAGTTCCCTCTTTTCCTGAGCGAGAGCCGCGTTTTCCGTGTCGGCCTGAGATGAGACGGAAACATATTCCCCCGCTGCCATCGACATCGCCCCCGCGACCAGCCCGGCAATGCCCGCAAGTAAAACCCCGGAAGAGCCCGTATTAGCAGACGCAACGCCAAGAACAAGGCTCGCTGTCGAAACAATACCATCGTTAGCCCCGAGTACAGCAGCCCTCAACCATCCGACGCGTTCAATGCTGTGTCGTTCAAGATGCATGCTTTTATTCTCCTTTAAGTACGCCTGTTCAGCCTGGCGGGATGAGGGTGGAATAAAACGGATTAAAACAGAGAACGCTTCGCACATCGGCGCCGACCGCGGTACATTACATTCTTCTCTGATTTGGCTTCAACCCACACCATCATACTTATGCGTGCCGGATGTTGTCAGCCGCAGCGAACCCTGCTTTCATAGCAAATCAAATGGGCATAAAACGCAACAAGGGTTTTTCACGTAGATTGCGCCTGAATAAATGCCCCCGCAGTGCCCCTGCAGGTAAAAGCAGGAATTTAACCTTTTGATTTTGAGTGAGATTTAATGAAAAAGCTGTTTGTGCAGTTTTACCTCCTGCTGTTCGTCTGCTTCCTGGTCATGACCATGATGGTGGGCCTGGTGTACAAATTCACCGCCGAACGCGCAGGGCGTCAGTCGCTGGACGACCTGATGAAAAGTTCGCTGTATCTGATGCGCAGCGAGCTGCGGGAGATCCCGCCGCGCGACTGGAGCAAAACGCTCAAAGAGCTGGACCTCAATCTCTCTTTCGATCTGCATATCGAGCCCATCAGCAAATTCAAGCTCTCGGAAAACTCGATGCAGCATCTGCGCGCCGGGGATATCGTCGCCCTCGACGATCAGTACACTTTTATCCAGCGGATCCCGCGCAGCCACTACGTGCTCTCCGTCGGTCCGGTGCCGTATCTCTATTTTTTGCATGAGATGCGCCTGCTCGATCTGGCCCTGATGGCTTTTATCGCCATCTCGCTGGCCTTTCCGGTCTTTATCTGGATGCGTCCTCACTGGCAGGAGATGCTGCGTATTGAGACCGCCGCCCAGCGCTTCGGCGACGGACATCTTACTGAACGCATTCATTTCGACAGCATGTCCAGCTTCGCGCGGCTGGGGGTGGCGTTTAATCAGATGGCCGATAACATCAACGCGCTTATCGCCAGCAAAAAACAGCTGATCGATGGCATCGCCCATGAGCTGCGGACCCCGCTGGTACGCCTGCGCTATCGCCTGGAAATGAGTGAGAACCTCACCGAAGCCGAATCGCAGGCGTTGAACCGCGATATCGGCCAGCTGGAGGCGCTGATTGAAGAACTTCTGACCTACGCGCGGCTTGACCGCCCGCAGAACGAACTGAAGCTGACGACCCCCAATTTCCCGGCGTGGATCCGCGATCACGTGGAAGATATTCAGACGGTTAATCCCCAGCGCGAGATTGCGCTAACCGACGTCGTGGCCGGGAGTTACGGCGCGCTGGATATGCGCTTAATGGAACGGGTGCTGGATAATCTGGTGAATAATGCCCTGCGCTACAGTAACCAGCGTATTCAGATCAGCCTGACGCTGCAGGCTTCGCGCGCGACGCTGCGGGTCGAAGATGATGGCCCCGGAATTGCGCCTGATGAACGTGAGCGAGTGTTCGAGCCTTTCGTACGCCTCGACCCGAGCCGCGATCGCGCGACCGGCGGCTGTGGCCTCGGTTTAGCTATCGTCCACAGCATCGCCCAGGCAATGGCCGGGGAAGTGCATTGCGAAGCGAGTTCGCTGGGCGGGGCCTGTTTTTGCTTTAGCTGGCCGGTCTATCATCAGTTGCCGGATTTTACCTCCGCCTGATACGCCTTTGCGCAAAAGCTGAGGCCTGCTATAGTTAAAAAATCGCTAAGTATGTTGTAACTAAAGTGGGGAATATGGCCAGCTATGACCTTGTTGAACGTCTGAACGACACCTTTCGCCAGCTCGAGCATGAACTACAGACGCTAAAACACGCCCTGAGCCAGTGCCGCCTGCTGGCCGCCCGCGTCTTTGAGCTGCCGCCGGTGAGTAAAGACGCAGAACACCAGCCGCTGGAGAGCATCAACGTGGTTCAGCACACCGGCAAAACCGCGCTGGAGATGGCGCTCAGGCACTATAGTCATCTGTTTATCCAGCAGCAGTCGGAAACCCGCAGCAGCAAAGCCGCCGTGCGTTTACCCGGCGCGATTTGTCTGCAAACTGACGCCCGCGAACAGGCTGAACTCTTAGACAAAATCACCCATATCAACGCCCTCAAAGCGCGCTTCGAGAAGATTATCACCGTGGATTCCGGCCTGCCTGCCGCCGCGCGGTTTGAGTGGGTCCATCGCCACCTGCCGGGGCTGATTACGCTGAGCGCCTATCGCACGCTAACTCCCCTCCTCGATCCGAGCACCATCCGCTTCGGCTGGGCCAATAAGCACGTGATTAAAAATCTCACCCGCGATCGGGTACTCATGCAGCTGGAAAAAAGCCTTCAGTCGCCCCGGGCGGTTCCGCCGTGGACCCGCGAGCAGTGGCAAAGCAAGCTGGAGCGAGAGTATCAGGATATTGCCGTCCTGCCGCAGCGGGCAAAGCTGAAAATAAAGCGGCCGGTGAAGGTGCAGCCCATCGCCAGGGTCTGGTACAGCGGGGAACAAAAACAGGTGCAATACGCCTGTCCGGGACCGATGATTGCGCTGATATCCGGCACGAAGGGCGTCAGCGTGCCGGACCTCGGTGAACTCCTGAACTATGACGCCGATAACGTGCAGTATCGCTACAAACCGCAGGCGCAGTCGCTCAGGCTACTGATTCCGCGGCTGCACCTGTGGCTGGCTAGCGAGTAGACATACTGCCCACCATCTCTTCCGGGCGCACCCAGCGGTCAAACTCGGCTTCCGTCAGGTAGCCGAGCGCCAGCGCCGACGCTTTCAGGGTTAACCCCTCTTTATGGGCCTTTTTGGCAATTTCCGCCGCTTTGTCATAGCCGATATGGGTATTCAGCGCGGTTACCAGCATCAGCGACTCATTCAGCAACTGGCTGATGCGTTCACGGTTCGGTTCAATGCCTTCCGCGCAGTGCTCGTTAAAGCTCGCCATCCCGTCAGCCAGCAGCCGCACCGATTGCAGGAAGTTGTGGATCACCATCGGGCGATAGACGTTGAGCTCAAAGTTGCCCGATGCGCCGCCGATATTCACCGCGACATCGTTGCCCATCACCTGACAGCACAGCATGGTCAGGGCTTCGCACTGGGTCGGGTTCACCTTGCCAGGCATAATCGACGAACCCGGTTCATTTTCCGGGATCGCAATTTCGCCAATCCCACAGCGTGGGCCGGAGGCCAGCCAGCGCACATCGTTGGCAATTTTCATCAACGAAGCGGCCAGCCCTTTCAGCGCCCCGTGCGCGTGCACCAGCGCATCAACGGTCGCCAGCGCTTCAAACTTGTTCGGCGCGGTGACAAACGGCTGGCCGCTTAAGGCCGCCAGCTCGGCGGCGACGCGTACCGCATATTCCGGATGGGTATTGAGCCCGGTTCCCACCGCCGTCCCGCCCAGCGCCAGCTCGGCCAGATGCGGCAGGCTATGGTCGAGATGTTTTAAATTGTGCTCCAGCATGGCTACCCAGCCGGAGATCTCCTGACCGAGGGTCAGCGGCGTCGCATCCTGCAGATGGGTGCGGCCTATTTTGACAATATCACTGAAGGCAACGGCTTTATTGTTCAGGGTCTGCTTCAGCACGTTGAGCTGCGGGATCAGCTTCTCCCGCAGGGCAATCATCGCCGCCACGTGCATCGCCGTCGGGAACACGTCGTTAGAGCTCTGGCTCTTGTTGACATCATCGTTGGGGTGAATCTTACGCTCCATCCCGCGCGCCCCGCCCAGCAGTTCACTCGCGCGATTGGCCAGTACCTCATTCATATTCATGTTGCTTTGCGTGCCGGAGCCGGTTTGCCAGATAGCCAGCGGAAACTCGTCCGGATGTTTGCCTGCCAGCACTTCGTCCGCGGCCTGAATAATCGCTTGCGCTTTCTCCGCGGCCAGAAGGCCGAGATCGTTATTCACCTTCGCCGCTGCGCGCTTGGTCAGCGCCAGCGCATAAATAAGCTCGGCCGGCATTTTTTCCGTCGAAATACGAAAATGCTCCAGCGAGCGCTGGGTTTGCGCGCCCCATAGCTTGTCGGCAGGCACATCGATGGCGCCCATTGAGTCTTTTTCACTGCGATGCGTTGTCATGACTTTCTCCTTGGATTCAACGTGCGTAATAGCGACAAAGCTCACCTGCTCAAAGGGTAAAGTATGGGTCAGATTTATAAGTTGTTTTGGTGGTTCGTGCCGCTAAGCGGCATAAAAAAACCGCCCCGAAGGGCGGCTGAAATCATTTCACGCAGCGGGCGCACTGCGAGCTCTGGATTTGCTGGAAGAAGTCGTTGCCTTTGTCATCCACGAGGATAAACGCCGGGAAGTCTTCGACTTCAATTTTCCAGATGGCTTCCATACCCAGCTCCGGGTACGCCACGCACTCGAGGCTGCGGATACTCTGCTGCGCCAGTACCGCCGCCGGGCCGCCGATGCTGCCGAGGTAGAAACCGCCGTGTTTATGACAGGCGTCGGTCACCTGCTGGCTGCGGTTGCCTTTGGCTAACATGATTTTACTCGCCCCGTGCGCCTGCAGCAGGTCGACGTAGGAGTCCATGCGGCCAGCGGTCGTCGGGCCAAGGGAGCCGGACGCGTAGCCGTCGGGCGTTTTCGCCGGGCCCGCGTAGTAGATCGGGTGGTCTTTGACGTACTGCGGCAACGCCTCACCGCTGTCGATGAGCTCTTTCAGCTTCGCGTGGGCGATATCGCGGGCCACGATAATCGTCCCGCTCAGCGACAGGCGGGTCGACACCGGGTACTGCGACAGCAGCGCCAGAATATCGCTCATCGGCTGGTTGAGGTTGACCTTGACCGCCTCGCCCTCGCCGGCCTGACGAAGATGCTCGGGAATATATTTGCCCGGATTGCTCTCCAGTTTCTCAATCCAGATCCCCTGGCGATTGATCTTGGCTTTGATATTGCGATCCGCCGAGCAGGAGACGCCCATGCCCACCGGGCAGGAGGCGCCGTGGCGCGGCAGGCGCACGACGCGGATATCGTGGGCGAAGTATTTGCCGCCGAACTGCGCGCCGAGACCGAGGTTTTGCGCCTCCACCAGCAGTTCCTGTTCCAGCTGAATATCGCGGAAGGCCTGACCGTGTTCGTTGCCTTCGGTCGGCAGGCCGTCGTAGTACTTGGTTGAGGCCAGCTTAACGGTTTTCAGGGTGGACTCCGCCGAGGTGCCGCCAATGACGAAAGCAATATGGTACGGCGGGCAGGCGGCGGTTCCCAGAGTGCGCATCTTTTCGACGAGATAGTTTTTCAGCTTCGCCGGGGTAATTAACGCTTTGGTTTCCTGGTACAGGTAGGTTTTATTCGCCGAGCCGCCGCCTTTGGCGATGCAGAGGAATTTGTACTCCTCGCCGTCGGTGGCGTAAAGATCGATCTGCGCAGGCAGGTTAGTGCCGGTGTTGACCTCTTTATACATATCCAGCGGCGCGTTCTGCGAATAGCGCAGGTTATCCTGGATATAGGTGTTATAAACGCCCTGCGCCAGCGCGGCTTCATCGCCGCCGCCGGTCCAAACGCGCTGGCCTTTTTTGCCGGTAATAATCGCGGTACCGGTATCCTGGCAGGTCGGCAGCACCCCTTTGGCGGCGATATCCGAGTTGCGCAGAAACTGCAGCGCCACGTACTTATCGTTTTCGCTGGCTTCCGGGTCGTTGAGAATATCGGCCACCTGCTGCTGGTGCGCCGGGCGAAGCATAAAGGAGGCGTCGTGGAAAGCGTGTTGTGCCAGTAAAGTTAGCGCCTGAGGTTCAACTTTCAGAACTTCCTGGCCGGCGAATTCGGCGACGGAGACGTAATCACTGCTGAGGAGGTAGTACTCGGTATCGTCCTTTTTCAGTGGAAAAGGATCCTGATATACAAACGGTTTATTCGACATTGTGCTCTCACTTACTGCTTAGCTGATTATATTTCAGGCAGACACTCCATTTGCCCGTGGAAAAGCGAGTCGATCGATTTTACACAATTTTTTAACAAAAACTGAGACAAGGACGACTTTTTCTTCGCGCCGGTTGCTTATCGGTCGATTGCTGGTTTAATAGTGCCATGACTATTAAGTGGAAACAGGGATTGAGAATGCAAAAGCTCATTAACTCAGTGCAAAACTACGCCTGGGGAAGCCATACCGCCTTAACCGAACTTTATGGGATTGCTAACCCGGACAACCTGCCGATGGCGGAGCTGTGGATGGGCGCCCATCCCAAGAGCAGCTCGCAGATTGTGGATAATAGCGGGGCGCCGCGCTCTCTGCGCGACGCGATCGAAAGCGATAAAGCAACCCTGCTTGGCGCGAAAGTCGCCGAGCGTTTTGGCGAACTGCCGTTCCTGTTCAAAGTTCTGTGCGCCGCGCAGCCGCTCTCTATCCAGGTCCACCCCAACAAGCAGGCCTCGGAAATCGGTTTTGCCAAAGAGAACGCTGCCGGGATCCCGCTTGATGCCGCCGAACGTAACTATAAAGATCCGAACCACAAGCCGGAGCTGGTTTTCGCCTTAACGCCGTTCCTCGCCATGAACGCCTTCCGCGAGTTTGCCGAAATCGTCACCCTGCTGCAGCCGGTTGCCGATGCGCATCCGGCGATTGCCCAGTTCCTTGCGCAGCCTGACGCCGGGCATCTGAGCCAGCTGTTCGCCAGCCTGCTGAACATGAAAGGCGATGAAAAAGCGCACGCCTTACGGGCGCTGCAGGCGGCGCTGGACAGCGAACAGGGTGAGCCCTGGCAGACTATCCGCCTGATCGCCGAGTTCTACCCGGACGATAGCGGCCTCTTCTCTCCGCTGCTGCTCAACGTGGTCAAACTGAATCCCGGCGAGGCGATGTTCCTGTTTGCGGAAACCCCGCACGCCTACCTGCAGGGCGTGGCGCTGGAAGTGATGGCCAACTCTGATAACGTGCTTCGCGCGGGCCTGACGCCGAAATATATCGATATTCCGGAACTGGTGGCGAACGTCAAATTTGAGCCAAAACCCGCGGGCCAACTGCTGACCCAGCCGGTAATTCACGGCGCGGAGCTGGACTTCCCCATCCCGGTTGACGATTTTGCCTTCTCGCTGCACGACCTGTCAGCGCAGGCGTCAACCATCGCCCAGCAGAGCGCGGCGATCCTGTTCTGCGTCGAGGGTGAGGCGACGATTGCCAAAGGCGAACAGCGCCTGACGCTGAAGCCGGGTGAATCCGCGTTTATCGGCTGTAATGAATCACCGGTGCAGGTCAGCGGCCGCGGCCGCGTGGCGCGCGTGTTTAATAAGCTCCAGTAAGTTACTGAACTTTTTAGCCACAGTTGCTAGACTTTCACCCATCATGACAACACAACCAGGCGGCCCGATCCGCCTGGTTTCATTTATGGACAAATGCTATGAAAAAATCGCTGGTCGCAGCAGGAGTTATCATTGCGCTGGGCGTCGTCTGGACGGGCGGCGCGTGGTATACGGGGAAGCAGCTGGAAAGCCGCATTGCCGACATGGTGCAGCAGGCTAATGCTCAGCTGCAAAGCAGCGCGCCGCAGGCTGGCGTGGAGCTGACGTATCAGGGCTATCAGCGCGGGCTGTTCCGCAGCCATTTACAGCTGGTGCTGAAGCCTGCTGCCGGCAAAGCGCCCCGCTGGCTTGCCGCCGGACAGTCGCTGGTGTTTGATGAAGTCGTCGATCACGGCCCTTTCCCGCTGGCCTCGCTCAAATCCTTTAACCTCGCCCCGGCGATGGCGTCCGTCAAAACCACCCTGACCAATAACGACGCCAGCAAGGCGCTGTTCGACATCGCTAAAGGCGAAACGCCGTTCACCATTGATACCCGTATCGCTTATAGCGGCGACAACACATCCGCTATTGTGCTCAACCCGCTTGATTACGCGAAAGGCGATGAGAAGGTGACCTTCAGCGGCGGACAGTTCCAGCTGGACGCTGACCGCGAAGGGAAAACCCTCAGCCTGAGCGGCGAAGCCGGTAGCGGGCAGATTAACGCGGTTAACGAGTACAACCAGAAAGTTCAGCTCACCTTTAATAACCTGAAAACCGACGGCTCTACCGAAATGGCCAGCTTCAACGAGCGTATCGGTAAACAGGCTATCTCGCTGGACAAGCTGGCGATTGGCGTTGAAGGCAAAGAGCTGGCGCTGTTCGAAGGGATGAAAATTGACGGCAATTCGTCGCTGACTGCCGACGGTAAAGGTATTAACAGCCAGCTGGACTACACGGTCAATAGCCTCAAGCTGCAAAATCAGGATATCGGTAGCGGCCGGCTGACGCTGAAGCTGGACAATATTGATGGCGAAGCCTTCCATCAGTTCAGCCAAAAATACAACGCTGAAGCGCAGGCGCTGATGGCGGATCCGCAGCTGGCGCAGAATCCTGAGCTCTATCAGCAGGCGCTGACGCAGACCTTCTTTAGCGCGCTGCCGATGATGCTGAAAGGCAGCCCGTCTCTGACCATTTCGCCGCTGAGCTGGCGCAATGCGAAGGGGGAAACCACCCTGAATCTTTCGATTCTGCTCAAAGACCCGTCGCTGACCACCACGCCGCCGCAGACGCTGGCGGATGAAGTGGATCGTAGCGTTAAATCGCTCGACGGCAAGCTGGTGATCCCGGTGGATATGGCGACGGCGTTTATGACCCAGATTGCCGGGCTGGAAGGCTATCAGCCCGCCGACGCCGCTAAGCTTGCGGATCAGCAGGTGAAAGGCCTGGCGGCGATGGGGCAGATGTTCCGCATCACCACCATGGAAGATAACGCCATCACCTCAAGCCTGCAGTACGCTGACGGCCAGGTTACGCTGAACGGACAGAAAATGCCGCTGGATGAGTTTGCCGGAATGTTCGGTTTAGCGCTTCCCGCCGTCTCTGAACCCGCAGCGCCGCAGGAAACTCAGCCGCAAGATGACGCGCCGCAAGACGTGGTGCCACCCGCCGCGCCGCAGCAATAAACGGCAAATAGCCCCTGCCCAGGGGCTATTTTCGGGTAATCAGTCGGGGAGAAATAATCTGGTTTCTCGCCGCGCCCTGTCCCTCTTCCATACGCCGTAAAATACACTCCGCGAGGCTTTGTCCCAGCTCCCGGGCGGGCGTCGTCACCCAGGTCAGCGGCAGATCGTCCAGCGCCTCCTCGGGTAACTCCGCAAAGGCCGCCAGCGCGACCCGCTGTTCAAAATAGCTTTCGACGCCAGCTTCGCCGCTCTGGCGCCCGGCGCGCATCAGCCCAAACCACGCCCCGGTGGCAATCACGCTGTTGTAGCACAGCACAGCGCTAATCGTTGGGTTTTGCCGCAGCAGCGCCGCCATCGCCTCTGCCGCCTGCTTCTGGCTCGACTCGCACTCCAGCACCCACTCGCTATGAAACGGCAGGCCATACTTCAGCAGGGTTGCGCAGTAGCCGCCTACCCGTTCGGCGCGCGTCAGGGACGAGCTCTGCCCTCCCAGCCAGGCAATGCGCTGATGGCCGCGGCGGATCAGGTGCTCGGTGACAATCTGCGCCGCCTGCATATTATCCGGGCGGATCAGGTCGACATCGTCGAGATAGCTGGCGCGGGAAGCAAACACCAGCGGCATTCCAGCTTGCGCCGCGCGGTCGCGCAGCTCCGCCCCCTGGTCGATCGCCCCGGCAATCACCACGCCATCGACCCCTTGCGCAACTAGCGTATCAAAACGCTGGAGCATTTTTTCACCGCTGTGCCCCCCCTGGGTGAGAAACACCATTCTACCCTGCGACTCAAGCGCGTCGGTCAATCCGGCGGTCATTTCCGCGTAGAAAGGCTTCGATAAGTCGCTGACGATCAGGCCAATAACGCCGCTCTGGCCGCCGCGCAGCGACGCCGCCTGGCGGTTGCGCACGAAGCCCAGCTGTTCAATGGCATGATTGACGCGCTCGCCGGTGGCCGACGAAATACGCCCCTTGCCGCTCAGCACCAGCGATACCGTACTGACCGACACGCCCGCCTCCTGGGCGACATCATTAATGGTGATTTTTTTCGCGATAGCCATAACTGCAGGCCGACTCCCTTTGGCTGTCGATAAAACGTTTTATCAAGATACTCTCTTTATAAACGTTATTATCGCCAGAATATGTGATTTTTATCGCACTAAAATTTGGTAAAACGTTTTATCTTTCCGTGGCGTTACATCCTACCGATAACTTAAAGAACCAGGATTCGTGTTATGACGGCGAAAACAGCAACCAAAATTACCCTGTGGGAGTTTTTCCAGCAGTTAGGGAAAACCTTCATGTTACCCGTGGCGTTGCTCTCCTTTTGCGGGATCATGCTGGGGATCGGCAGCTCTCTGAGCAGCCATGATGTCCTGACGCTCCTGCCGTGGCTGGACGTGCCGCTGCTGCAGGCCGTATTCATCTGGATGGGCAAAGTCGGATCCTTCGCCTTCAGCTTTCTGCCGGTGATGTTCTGTATCGCCATTCCGCTAGGCCTGGCCCGGGAAAACAAAGGCGTCGCCGCGTTTGCCGGTTTTGTCGGCTATGCTGTGATGAATCTGGCGGTTAACTTCTGGCTGACGGCCAAAGGCATTCTGCCGACCACCGATGCCGCCGTCCTCAAAGCGAACAACATCCAGAATATTATCGGCATTCAATCGATCGACACCGGGATCCTCGGCGCGGTGATCGCCGGGATCATCGTCTGGATGCTGCATGAGCGTTTTCACAATATCCGCCTGCCCGACGCGCTGGCCTTTTTTGGCGGCACCCGCTTTGTACCGATTATCACGACCGTGGTTCTCGGCCTGGTCGGTCTGGTCATTCCGCTGATCTGGCCCGTCTTCGCCATGGGGATTAATGCCCTCGGCCACGTCATCAATAGCGCGGGAGATTTCGGACCGATGATTTTCGGTACCGGAGAGCGCCTGCTGCTGCCTTTCGGCCTGCACCATATTCTGGTGGCGCTGATCCGCTTTACCGAGGCGGGGGGAACCATGGACGTTTGCGGCCATAGCGTCAGCGGCGCGCTGACGATTTTCCAGGCCCAGCTCAGTTGCCCAACCACCCACGGCTTCTCCGAAAGCGCGACCCGCTTCCTCTCGCAAGGCAAAATGCCGGCCTTCCTCGGCGGCCTGCCGGGAGCGGCGCTGGCGATGTACCACTGCGCTCGCCCGGAAAACCGCCATAAAATTAAGGGGCTGCTGATTTCCGGCGTTATCGCCTGCGTGGTAGGCGGCACGACCGAGCCGCTGGAATTTTTATTCCTGTTCGTCGCCCCGGTGCTGTACGTTATCCACGCGCTCCTCACCGGACTGGGTTTTACCATGATGGCCATTCTGGGCGTGACTATCGGCAACACCGACGGCAACGTTATCGACTTTGTGGTGTTCGGCATTCTGCACGGTCTGTCAACCAAGTGGTATCTGGTACCGGTGGTCGCGGCCATCTGGTTTGCGGTTTACTACGGTATCTTCCGTTTCGCTATCACCCGCTTTAACCTGAAAACCCCGGGACGCGATATTGAAACCAATAGTGCCTTCGAAAAGGCCGTCACCGGCGTGACCGGAAAATCAGGCTACAACGTCCCGGCGATTCTGGCGGCGCTCGGCGGCGCGGAAAATATCGTTTCGCTCGATAACTGCATTACCCGCCTGCGTCTGTCGGTTAACGACATGAGCAAAGTCGACAGCGCCGCGCTGAAAGCGAATCGCGCCATCGGCGTGGTGCAGCTTAACCAGCACAACCTGCAGGTGGTGATTGGCCCGCAGGTGCAGTCGGTAAAAGATGAAATGGCTGTCCTGATGAATACCGTCGAGGCATAGGCTCCGCCCCCTCCGTACAGGAGGGGGACATGATGAAGGAAGTACAGATGTTTGATTTTTCAACGCCGGTCGACCGTCACGGCACCTGGTGCACCCAGTGGGATTACGTCGCCGACCGTTTTGGCGCGGCCGACCTGCTGCCCTTTACGATCTCCGACATGGATTTCGCCACCGCCCCCTGCATCATCGATGCCGTCAGCAAACGCCTGGCGCACGGCGTTTTTGGCTACAGCCGCTGGAAAAACGATGAATTCCTCGGCGCGGTGAGCCACTGGTTCGCCAGCCGTTTTCATAGCCCAATCGACCGCGAAGCAATTGTTTACGGACCGTCGGTTATCTATATGGTGGCGGAGATGATTCGTCAGTGGTCGGCAGCGGGTGACGGTATTGTGGTACACACTCCGGCCTACGATGCCTTTTATAAAACCATTGAAGGCAACCAGCGGCGCGTCGCGGCGGTTCCGCTCTCCCTCGACAACCATCAGTGGCGCTGCGATATGGCGCAGCTGGAACGGGTACTGGCCGAGCCGCATAATACCGTGCTGCTGCTGTGCAGTCCGCATAACCCCACCGGCAAGGTATGGACCCGCGAAGAGCTGGAAACCATGGCGCGGCTGTGCGAGAAGCACGGCGTAAAGGTAATTAGCGACGAGATCCACATGGACATGGTGTGGGACGAACATCAGCACACCCCGTGGTGCGAGGTGGCGCGCAGTCCCTGGGCGCTGTTCACCTCCGGATCGAAAAGTTTCAACATTCCGGCGTTTACCGGCGCATACGGGCTGATTGACGATCCCGCGATGCGCGAAAGCTATCTGCACGCGCTTAAGGCCCGCGATGGCCTCTCTTCCCCTTCCGTACCGGCGCTGGTGGCGCATATCGCCGCCTATCGCGAGGGCGCCGCCTGGCTGGATGCCCTGCGCGCCTATCTGCAGGAGAATATGCGCTACATCGTGCGCGAACTGAATCAGGCGTTTCCCGAGCTAAACTGGCAGCCGCCGCAGGCGACTTACCTGGCGTGGATTGACCTGCGCCCGCTGGCGGTGGACGATCGCGCCCTGCAAAAAGCACTTATTGAGGAACAGAAGGTCGCCATTATGCCAGGGGACACCTACGGCGATGAGGGTAAGGGTTTTGTCCGTCTGAATGCCGGCTGCCCACGTGAAAAGCTGGAAAAAGGCGTGCAGGGATTAATTGCCGCCCTGGGCTCGCTGCGCTAACTGTTTTCGCTGGCCGCCAACGCGGTAGCGGCCTGTCCGCTACCGCTGACTCTCCGCTCACTCATCCGTCCTCCCGGCACAATAAAACGATATTTTGACGAGACTCAAAAAACGCTATTTCACAAAGGTGTATTTAAATGCCGTTTTTAATTCCCGTCAAAATATTCACCAGGAGGAAAAAATATGAACACCTACGATCGTAACCGTAACGCTATCGCTACCGGCAGCATGGTTATGGTGGCCGACAGCGGCGCGACGGGCGTCATCAAAGCCATCCACGCCGAGGGTAAAACGGCGGAGCAGCTCCGCCGGGCGGACTGCGTGGAAATAGACGGACATCAGGGGTTATATTGCCCGCTAAACCTTATTCGCCTGGGCTTTAATTAATCGCAATATCCGTCATCAATATCTGACCGCGGATCCGCAGGCGTAAAAGGCCACCCAAGCGTGGCCTTTGATATTCTCTTTATCGTTCAATTTGATCCCATCGAGCGTTTTACATTAATAAGCAGCGTATTATCGCCCCTCTTCTACCCGCTACGGGTAATATACCTTCTGAGTTCAGAGGCATCTTCATGACATGGCAACAGTTCAAACAGGCGTGGCTGATTAAATTCTGGTCCCCCGTCCCCGCCGTTATCGCCGCGGGTATTCTCTCCACCTACTACTTCGGCATTACCGGCACCTTCTGGGCCGTCACCGGCGAATTCACCCGCTGGGGTGGGCAATTGCTGCAGCTCGTCGGCGTGCACAGCGAAGAGTGGGGCTACTATAAGCTCATTCATCTCGAGGGCACCCCGCTCACCCGTATCGACGGCATGATGATCATCGGTATGTTCGGCGGCTGTTTCGCCGCCGCGCTGTGGGCAAATAACGTCAAGCTGCGCTTCCCCCGCAGCCGGATCCGCATTCTGCAGGCCGTCGCCGGGGGAATCATCGCCGGTTTCGGCGCCCGTCTGGCTATGGGCTGCAATCTGGCCGCATTTTTTACCGGTATCCCACAGTTTTCCCTGCACGCCTGGTTCTTTGCCATCGCTACCGCTATCGGAACCTGGTTCGGCGCGCGCTTTACCTTACTGCCCATCTTCCGTATTCCGGTAAAAATGCAGAAAGTGTCCCAGGCCTCGCCGCTGACGCAAAAACCTGACCAGGCGCGGCGCCGGTTCCGTCTCGGCATGGTGGTCTTTTTCGCCATGATCGCCTGGGGCCTGCTCACCGCGGCCGATCGGCCGAAGCTCGGCCTGGCGCTGCTGTTTGGCGTCGGATTTGGCCTGCTCATCGAACGGGCGCAGATCTGCTTCACCTCCGCCTTTCGCGATATGTGGATCACCGGACGTACCAATATGGCGAAGGCGATTATTTTCGGCATGGCCGCCAGCGCTATTGGGATCTTCAGCTACGTGCAGCTGGGTATGGAGCCGAAAATCATGTGGGCGGGGCCCAACGCGGTTATCGGCGGCCTGCTGTTTGGCTTTGGCATCGTCCTGGCGGGCGGCTGCGAAACCGGCTGGATGTACCGCGCGGTGGAAGGTCAGGTGCACTACTGGTGGGTCGGGCTGGGCAACGTTATCGGTTCAACGATCCTCGCCTACTACTGGGACGGGCTCTCTCCGGCGCTGGCCACAAGCTGGGATAAAATCAACCTGCTGGCGACCTTCGGGCCATTCGGCGGCCTGCTGGTGACCTATCTCCTGCTGCTGATCGCGCTGATTCTGGTGATTGGCTGGGAAAAACGGTTTTTCCGCCGCCAGTCTCTCGCCCCCTCGACCGTTAAGGAAAGCGCATGAAAACTCTGGTCCCCGATTATCGCCTCGATATGGTTGGCGAACCCTGCCCCTATCCGGCCATCGCCACGCTCGAAGCCATGCCTTCGCTGAAGAAAGGCGAGATTCTGGAAGTGGTCAGCGACTGTCCGCAGTCGATTAACAACATCCCGCTGGATGCCAAAAACCACGGCTATACCGTGCTCGACATTCAGCAGGATGGGCCAACCATCCGCTATTTGATTCAAAAATAGCCAGAAAAAAGCCGGTAGTGGGCTACCGGCTGTCTTCCGCATCACATGCGCTAGCCCGCGCGTCACGGGCCTGAAAACGTCAACGATTACCAGCCCTTAACCGCATCGCCTTTGTAAAGCTGCTCTGCTGCCGCGGCCACCTCATCGCTCTGGTAGGCCTTCACAAGGTTTTTCACCTTTTCGCTGTCTTTATTTTCGATACGACTGGCGAAAATATTCACGTAAGGAGAATCTTTGCTTTCCACGAACAGGCCGTTGCGCGACGGCGACAGCCCGATCTGGCTTGAGAAGGTGGTATTGATAATCGCCATGGTTATCTGCTGGTCGTCCAGCGCGCGGGTGAGCTGCGGCGCTTCAATTTCGACGATTTTCAGCTTTTTCGGGTTGTTAATAATATCCAGCGAGGTGGGCAGCAGACCCACGCCGTCCTTCAGCGTAATCAGCCCCTGCTTTTCTAGCAGCAGCAGAGAGCGGCCGAGGTTAGTTGGATCGTTGGGGACCGCCACCTGCGCGCCATCGGGCAGCTGAGCGACCGACGTGATTTTCTTCGAATAGGCCGCTATCGGATAAACGAAGGTGGTGCCAACCTGAACCAGCTTATAGCCGCGCTCCTGGATCTGTTTGTCCAGATAGGGCTTATGCTGGAAAGCGTTAGCATCAAGATCGCCATTGTTCAGCGCCTCGTTGGGCAGGACGAAATCATTAAACGTCACCACCTCAACGTCGAGATTGTACTTCTCTTTCGCCACTTTTTGCGCCACCGCCCAGACTTCCTGGTCAACGCCTGCGCTTATGCCCACTTTGATGTGGTTGGGGTCCTGCTCGCCAGGTTTGCAGGCGGCCAGCAGCAGCGAGCCTGCGACAACCAGCGGTACCGCGACTTTTTTTAACGTGAAGATCATATTCCCAGAGTCCTTTTTAAAATTGCCTGCCATTCATTGCAGGAAAACCAGCGCCTGAGACTATAGAAAATCTCGGGCGCGAAATTAAATACTGATTGACTATGATTAATAGCGTTTTGCTATGAGCGATTTCGTCATTGCTCCCTTTGAGAGGGCAATCTTCCCTTCCCTCACCGTTTTTCCTTGTATTGTTCGGTAATTTTCTCCGCTTTTAACCATTTATCGTTCTGATGTACAATGACGCGCACTTTAACTAAAAAAAGAGTGCGACCATGATTGATTTAACTTTGCCATTAACCGACATCCATCGCCACCTTGATGGTAATATCCGGGCCCAAACCATTCTCGATCTTGGCCGCCAGTACAACCTCGCCCTTCCGGCAGACACCCTCGACACATTACGTCCTCATGTACAGGTCACCAGCAATGAGCCTGACCTGGTCAGCTTCCTCGCTAAGCTTGACTGGGGCGTAAAGGTGCTGGTCTCGCTGGAAGCCTGCCGCCGCGTCGCTTATGAAAACCTCGAAGATGCCGCTCGCAACGGCCTGCACTACGTTGAACTGCGTTTCTCTCCGCGCTATATGGCGATGACCCACCAGCTGCCGGTCGCGGGCGTGGTCGAAGCGGTGATCGCCGGCGTTAAAGAAGGCAGCCGCGACTTTAACGTTGAGGCCCGCCTGATCGGCATTCTGAGCCGCACCTTTGGCGAAGCGGCCTGCGAAGAGGAGCTTGCGGCCCTGCTCGCCCATCGCGATGGCATCACCGCCCTCGACCTCGCCGGGGATGAGCTCGGCTTCCCGGGAAATCTGTTTATGGATCACTTCAGCCGCGCGCGCGATGCGGGCTGGCGCATCACCGTACATGCGGGCGAAGCCGCTGGCCCGGAAAGCATCTGGCAGGCGATTCGCGAACTGGGCGCCGAGCGTATCGGCCACGGCGTGAAGGCGGTGCAGGATCCGGCGCTGATGGATTATCTCGCCGCGCAGCGAATCGGGATTGAGTCCTGCCTGACCTCTAATATTCAGACCAGCACCGTGCCATCCCTGGCCGAGCATCCGCTGAAAACATTCCTTGAACACGGCGTGCTGGCCTGCATCAATACCGACGACCCTGCCGTTCAGGGCGTCGATATTATCCACGAATACACCGTCGCCGCCCCGGCTGCCGGTTTAAGCCGCGAGCAAATTCGCCAGGCGCAGAGAAACGGTCTGGAGCTCGCCTTTTTAAGCGCCCAGGAAAAAGCGGCGCTGATCCAGCGCGTGCAGCAGGCTTGATGTTTCTCCCCCGTGCCAGCACGGGGGGAAGCTCAATCAGCGCCTGGCCAGCGCGTTTCGTCAGGTCGGCCTAATTCAGGCACAGCGTCGCCCGATGCCTGGCCGACTCCAGCCCAAGCTCAATCAGCTCCATAATCTGAATCGCCTGGCTTGCCGGAACCGGGTTAACGCCGATGCCATTAAGCGCATCGCGAATGGCGGCGTAATAGGCCGGATAGTTGCCCGGTAGCGTCAGCCACGACTCCTCGGTGATTTCCTCGCCTTCGGCACGCGTCAGCAGCCCGTCGCGCATATCGTACCCCCAATCCTCCTGCGGCAGGCGCTCGCCGCTTTTCAGCCGTTCTTCCTGCGGATCAAGGCCGTATTTCACATAGCTTCCCCGCGAACCGTGGATGATAAAGCGCGCCGTTTCCGCCGCGGCCACCAGGGTTCCGTGCAGCACCACGCGACGCTGCGGCCAGGCCAACACCGCATGAAAATAGTCTGTGGACTGGGAGCCAGGCCGTAGCTGAGCCAGGTCGACCTGCATACTCACCGGCAGACCGAAGAGATTTACCACCTGGTCCAGCAGATGCGGGGCAAGATCGTACCAGATGCCGCTGCCCGGCCCACCTTGCTCGCGCCAGCGTTGCCGTACCTGCGGTCGATAGCGGTCGAAATGCGACTCAAAATAGCCGACTTCACCTAACAGGCCTTCGTTAATCAGCGACTTCACCGTCAGAAAATCGCTGTCCCAGCGGCGGTTATGGAACACGGACAGCAGTCGGCCCTCGCTTTTGGCAATGGCCTCAAGCTCGCGCGCCTGTGACAGCGTCACGGTAAACGGTTTATCCACCACCACATGCTTGCCCGCTTCCAGCGCGGCTTTCGCCAGCGGGAAATGGGTATCATTGGGCGTGGGGATCACCACCAGATCGATATCGGGGTCGCTAAAGAGCGCCTGCGGCGCGGTCACCACCTTCACCGCAGGCCAGTCGGCCAGCACTTTCGTTTCATCGCTGCTCGAGACCGCGGCCAGCGTCATCCCCGGCGTACCGCTGACCAGCGGCGCATGAAAGGTTTTGCTCGCATAGCCGTACCCGATTAAACCTACCCGGATAGGGTCACTCATTTTTCTGCCCCCTTAACGAAATGTCGCAGCCGCACTAACACCGCGATTCTGAACGCATCTTCGACGCATTTGCCCCTGCACGGTTGCTCAGCTTTACGCCATTTGCGCAGCTAAGATCATGTAACACTTGCGTTACTTCAGTCGTTGAGTACCATTTCAGTCTGGTTTCACCATTTGCCGTAGAGTTATGGAAAACGTTTTTAACCGTATTGTAGAACTTATTGGCTGGATTGTTTTGGGCGTTTCGGCCCTGCTTTTAGTTATCGCTCATCATATTGATAACTACCAGTCCCCGCCTGCCGTTGATGCTGTTCAGACGAAGCCGCTGTCGAAATAAACAGTGACCCGCTTCGCAACTATGCAACCGGTTTCTGAAACCGGTTGCATAGTTGCATGCGCCTTTATTACACTCTCTTTATCAATCGATAAGGAGTTTCTTGATGTCCAAATTCCCGCAACACTTTTTATGGGGCGCCGCGACCGCGGCCTGGCAGGTTGAAGGCGGTCACGATGCCGACGGCAAAGGCCCTTCTATCTGGGATATTTATTCCCACCTTCCGGGCACCACCTATCAGGGGACAACCGGTGACGTCGCCGTTGACCACTACCATCGTTTTCGCGAAGACGTAGCGCTGATGGCGGAAATGGGTTTGCAAAGCTATCGCTTTTCTATTTCCTGGCCCCGCCTGCTGCCTGGCGGCCGCGGTGAAGTGAACGAGGCTGGTGTCCAATTCTACAGCGACCTGATTGACAAACTGCTGGCGCATAACATTGAACCGATGATTACCCTGTACCACTGGGATCTTCCCCAGGCGCTGCAGGATGAAGGCGGCTGGGAGGCGCGCAGTACCGCGGAAGCCTTCGCTGAGTACGCTCGCCTGTGCTATCAACGTTTTGGCTCCCGGGTCAAACTGTGGGCAACCTTTAACGAGACTATCGTCTTTATCGGCCACGGTTACATTAACGGCCTCCATCCTCCTGCGGTGCGCGATCCGGCGCGCGCCATTCAGGCCTGCCACCACGTCTTTATCGCCCATGCGCTGGCCGTGAAAGCGTTTCGTGAAATGGGCGTGGCGGGGGAGATAGGGTTTGTCAACGTGCTGCAGCCGCACACCGCATTAACCGACAGTGAGGAAGATAAGCGGGCGACAGAGATGGCGGACGCCATCCATACCCACTGGCTCTACGATCCGGTGTTAAAAGGCGGCTATCCCGAAGAGCTACTGCAGCAGACCCGGGCGCTGTGGGGGGTTCCGGTCTTTGAACCGGGAGACGACGCGCTGCTGCGTGACAACCGCTGTGACTTTATCGGCCTGAACTACTATCGCCGTGAAACCGTGTCGGCGCAGCCTCCTGAAGTAACGACCGGCGGCGAGCCGGGCGTGGATGGGCTCTTCTACTTCGTGCGCAACCCGCAAAGCACCTATACCGAATGGGGCTGGGAAATTTGGCCTCAGGGCTTAACCGACGGGATCATGATGATTAAAGCGCGCTACGGTGATATTCCGATCTACATCACCGAAAACGGCCTGGGGGCAATAGACCCGATTATCAATGGCGAAATCGTCGACGACCCGCGGATTGACTATCTCAGTAGCCATATTACCGCGCTGGAAAAAGCGCTGGAACAGGGCGCCGACGTGCGCGGCTACTACCCCTGGTCCTTTATTGATCTTTTGAGCTGGCTGAACGGTTACAAAAAACAATACGGATTCGTTTATGTCGATCACCAGCAAAATCTGGCGCGTAAACGGAAAAAGAGTTTTTTCTGGTACCAAAACGTTATTGCCAGCCGAGGCGAACAGCGTTAATCTTCTCTCCCAGGCGCCTTCCGGCGCCTGATTCAGTTCTGGAATACTCTTAAATTTCTTTTTACCAGGCCGGAAACATCATCTGTTCTTGTCACCGGTATTTACAACCGAAATAATTGCATACAGTTTATCTTAGAAAGGAACTGCCGGTTGAGAACAGGTTTACTCAGTATGGGTATATTCAACTTAATTTATTCCGATTATAAAATGGATACGCAAATGACCGTTCAGGACTACTTATTAAAATTTCGTAAAATCAGTTCGCTGGAAAGTCTGGAAAAACTTTTTGATCACCTTAACTATTCCCTGACCGATAACGAAGAGATCGTCAACATGTATCGCGCGGCCGACCATCGCCGGGCGGAGCTGGTTTCTGGCGGCAAATTGTTCAACATCGGCGAAGTGCCCAAGTCCGTCTGGCGCTACGTGCAATAAAGACTGTCATCATTCACGCCAGTTGCTTATACTTCCGCCCTGCTTTTATTTATAACTGGCGTTGAATTTTGGAGTAATAATGTCTTCTGACTCTGTGGAACGTATTGGCGGATGGCTTCTGGCACCGCTGGCATGGCTCCTGGTAGCCCTGCTTAGCGCCTCATTGTCGCTGCTGTTTTTTGCTGATGCCCTGATGTCTTCCCAGACTTACACATTGCTGAGCGCGATGAGTATCGAACATCTCGCCCTGTGGATCGCCTCCTTAGCGTTTGCGATCGCCATGTGGTACTACACGCTGTGGTTGACCATCGCCTTCTTTAAACGGCGGAAAGGGGTACCGAAGCACTACATTATCTGGCTGCTGATCACGCTTCTGCTGGCGGTAAAAGCCTTTGCCTTTTCCCCGATTTCCGACGCGCTCGCGCTGCGCCAGCTGCTTTTCCCTCTCCTCGCCGCAGCGCTGCTTGCGCCCTATTTCAGGCGTTCTCAACGGGTTAAGCGGACCTTTGTGAATCCGTAATAACCACACAGTTAACCTGTTGTCGCCGGTATCGATTTATTCGATAATAGACGGCTTTTTCTATTTCAGGTCGAATGATGGCTGATTATTTACTGCTCTTTGTTGGCACTGTCCTGGTTAACAACTTCGTGCTGGTGAAGTTTCTTGGACTGTGCCCGTTTATGGGGGTTTCCAAAAAGCTGGAAGCCGCTATGGGGATGGGGCTAGCCACCACGTTTGTGATGACGCTGGCCTCTATTTGCGCCTGGTTAATTGATACCTGGATCCTTATCCCGCTGGATCTGGTCTATTTACGTACGCTGGCCTTTATCCTGGTCATCGCCGTGGTGGTGCAGTTTACCGAAATGGTCGTGCGTAAAACCAGCCCGGCGCTGTATCGCCTGCTGGGCATCTTCCTGCCGCTGATCACCACCAACTGCGCGGTGCTCGGCGTGGCGCTGCTCAACATTAACCTTGGGCATAATTTCCTGCAATCGGCGCTGTACGGTTTTGCCGCCGCGGTCGGTTTTTCGCTGGTTATGGTGCTTTTCGCCTCCATTCGCGAGCGACTGGTGGTAGCGGATGTTCCCGCGCCGTTTCGCGGTAACGCGATTGCGCTGGTCACCGCAGGTTTAATGTCCCTTGCTTTTATGGGCTTTAGTGGTTTGGTGAAGTTGTAATGAACGCTGTCTGGATAGCCGTGGTCGCCATTAGCCTGCTGGGGCTAATTTTCGGCTTAATTCTGGGGTACGCCTCCCGCCGCTTTGAGGTGGAAGATGACCCGGTGGTGGAAAAAATTGATGCCCTGCTTCCGCAGAGCCAGTGCGGCCAGTGCGGCTACCCTGGCTGTCGTCCCTACGCTGAAGCGGTGGGGACCCAGGGCGAGAAAATCAACTGCTGCGCCCCCGGCGGCGAAGCGGTGATGCTGAAAATCGCCGAGCTATTGAACGTCGATCCGCAGCCGACAGACGGCGATGCGCAGGAAGCCGAACCGGCGCGAATGCTGGCGGTGATCGACGAGGCGAACTGCATCGGCTGCACAAAATGCATTCAGGCCTGTCCCGTCGATGCCATCGTCGGCGCCACGCGCGCCATGCATACGGTGATGAGCGATCTCTGTACCGGCTGTAATCTTTGCGTCGCGCCCTGTCCGACGCAATGTATTGAACTGCGCCCGGTGGCGCCGACGACAGAAACCTGGAAATGGGATCTTCAGACCATCCCGGTACGCATTATTCCCGTGGAACAACATGTTTAAGTTATTTTCCGCTTTTCGCAAAGATAAAGTCTGGGACTTCAACGGCGGCATCCATCCGCCAGAAATGAAAACCCAGTCCAACGGTACCCCGCTGCGTCAGGTTTCACTGCCGCAGCGTTTTGTCATTCCGCTAAAACAGCATATTGGCGCGGAAGGTGAACTCTGCGTTCAGCCGGGCGATCGCGTCCTGCGCGGCCAGCCGTTAACGCGCGGCTGGGGCAGAATGCTGCCGGTGCACGCCCCGACGTCCGGTACGGTGGCGGCCATTGCCCCCCACTCTACAGCCCACCCTTCCGCGCTGGCGGAAATGAGCGTCATTATTGATGCCGATGGCGAAGACCGCTGGATTGAACGCGATGGCTGGAACGATTACCAGAATAAATCCCGCGAAGCGCTGATTGAGCGTATTCACCAGTTTGGCGTGGCCGGACTGGGCGGCGCGGGTTTCCCGACCGGCGCCAAGCTGCGCGGCGGCGGCGACAAAATCGACACACTGATTATCAACGCTGCCGAGTGCGAACCCTATATTACCGCCGACGACCGTCTGATGCAGGATTGCGCGGCGCAGATCGTCGAGGGTATTCGCATCCTTACCCATATTCTGCAGCCAGCTCAGGTACTGATCGGCATCGAGGATAATAAACCGCAGGCGATTTCGATGCTGCGCGCGGTATTAGCCGACACGCACGGTATTTCCCTGCGCGTGATCCCCACGAAATATCCCTCCGGCGGCGCGAAACAGCTGACGCAGATCCTCACCGGCAAGCAGGTGCCTCACGGCGGACGCTCCTCTGACATCGGCGTGCTGATGCAGAACGTCGGCACCGCCTATGCGGTGAAACGCGCGGTAATCGACGGCGAGCCGCTGACTGAGCGCGTCGTCACCCTGACCGGGGAAGCGATCTCGCGTCCGGGCAACGTCTGGGCGCGCCTCGGCACTCCGGTCAGCCATCTGCTCAACGATGCCGGTTTCTGTCCGAGCGGCGATCCTATGGTAATTATGGGCGGGCCGCTGATGGGCTTCACCCTGCCGTGGCTCGACGTGCCGGTCGTGAAAATCACCAACTGCCTGCTGGCGCCGTCGGCGAGCGAAATGGGCGAGCCGGAAGAGGAAAAAGGCTGCATCCGCTGCAGCGCCTGCGCGGACGCCTGCCCGGCCGATCTTCTGCCGCAGCAGCTTTATTGGTTCAGCAAAGGCCAGCAGCACGACAAAGCCACCAGCCATAACCTGGCGGATTGCATTGAGTGCGGCGCCTGCGCCTGGGTCTGCCCAAGCAATATCCCGCTGGTGCAGTACTTCCGCCAGGAAAAAGCGGAGATTTACGCGCTTGCTCAGGAAGAGAAACGCGCGGCGGAGGCGAAATTACGCTTTGAGGCCCGTCAGGCGCGTCTTGAGCGCGATAAAGCCGCGCGTCTGGAACGGCATAAGCAGGCCGCGGTCCAGCCCGCGGCGAAAGATCAGGACGCGATTAACGCCGCCCTTGCCCGGGTACGGGAAAAGCAGCGTGACGCGGCGCAGCCGATTATCGTGCTCTCCGGCGCCAAACCGGATAACAGCGAAGCCATTGCCGCCCGCGAAGCCCGCAAGGCCGAGGCCCGGGCACGCAAAGCGCAGCAACAGGCACAAAGCAACGTCGCCGGGCCGTCATCCGACGCCGCCGTTGACCCGCGCAAGGCCGCCGTCGAGGCCGCCATCGCCCGAGCCAAAGCGCGCAAAGTCGAACAGCAGGCGGTTCCTGCGGAAGACGCCGCAGCAGAGCAGCCCGTCGCCGTTGACCCGCGCAAAGCCGCCGTTGAGGCCGCCATCGCCCGCGCCAAAGCGCGTAAAGCCCAACAGCAGG